>DATCBN010000081.1 GCA_036511855.1 Candidatus Eremiobacteraceae bacterium
TCCGGCCTAGCTTGACCTCGACGGTCGACCCTCCGGTGAACGATAGGCCCAGCGGCAGTCCGTGATGGACGAACAACGCGATAATGCCTGCGGCGATGACGATGGCCGACAAGCCGAACCAAAGGTTGCGCTGGCCGACGATATCCCACTTCAGATTGCGAAAGAACATGCGCGCCCTCTACGCCCCGTACCAGACGGGCTTGGTCGCGACGTCATTGTCGACGACGATGTCGGTGAACGCGCGCGTGATATTGACCGCGGTCAGCAGTGAGAAGATCGTTCCGATCAGGAGCGTGAAGGCAAAACCTTTGACGGTGCCGGTGCCGAGCCAGTACAACACCGCCGCGCCCACCATCGTGGTGACGTGCGAATCGAAGACGGTCCAAAACGCGCGCTTGAATCCTACGCCGACGGCAGCGCGGGTCGTGCGCCCTGCCCACAGCTCTTCTTTGATGCGTTCGAAGATCAGCACGTTCGCGTCCACCGCCATGCCGATGGAGAGCACGAAGCCGGCGATGCCCGGCAAGGTGAGGACCACGCCGAATTGCGCGACGTACGCGAGCATCATGAAACAGTACACGACCAGCGCGAAGTCGGCGAGCAGGCCCGGCACGCGATAGACGATGAGCATGAACGCGAGCACGATGCCGAGGCCGACCAAAGACGCGACCAGCGACGTCTGCAAGTCCAGCTTGCCGAGCAACGGTCCGACGTTTTCCACTTCGATGATGCGGGTGGGCACTTTCAGTGCGCCCGAATTGAGCTCGGTCACGAGCGACGTGGCGGTCTCGAGCGTGAAGTTGCCCTCGATCTGCCCGTTCGCACCGATCGCGCCCTGGATGGTGGGCGCCTCGATCAGCTTGCCGTCGATGAAGATCGGCAGCGGATTGCCGATGTTCTTGCGCGTCCATTCAAGGAACCGCCGCGCACCGTCGCTCTTCAATGTGAAATCGACGACGTATGCGCCGCCGCCTGGCGCCGGCGCCGGCTGCGCGCTCGAAAGGTCCGAACCTGTGATGATCGGCGCTCCCGATGCTTTGTACGCGTTGAACTTCGGATCGTACGTGGAAGTGCCGGCGCTCCCGCGCGCGACTTGCGCAGCAGTGAGCGGACGCATCTCGAGCACCGCGGCTTGTTGGATCAACTGCAGCGCTTGCTTCGGATCCGTAAGGCCGGGCATCTCGATGTTGATGCGGTCGCTGCCGACTTTCGAAAAGGAGATTTCGCTCGTGCCGAGCGTGTTGAGACGGTCTTGGAGGACTTGCATTTCCTCGCTTTGGATGTCGGTCGTGATGGTCTTGTACTGGTCGTTCGGTTCCAGCTCGACGAGCGCGCGCAAGCCGCCTTGCAGGTCGAGACCGAGTTTCACGGTGCTGCTCAGCGGCGTGAAAATGAACCAGCATCCGACGCACAGGCCGAGGATGACGAGCATCTTGACGAGATGCTTCCAACGATACCAAAACATGACTGGAAGAAGACCTCAAGCGATGAGAAATGCTTTAGCGACGCCGCTCTGACGAGTTCGAGCCACGGGTTCGTCGGCCCACGTCCCGCCGCCTTGCAGGACCGTCCTGCACTTTGCGATGGCCCCGACAATCCGTCTACGTCAAGCGCACGCCGTTGATGGTCACTTCATACGTACAGCCAAGGAGGCGCGCTGCCGCGTCGCTCAGCGCGAAACGCAGCGCGAAGATATCGGCTATCTCCGCTTGTTCCGCGAACGCGAAATCCGCCGCAAGCCGAAGACTGATCCGGCGCTGCGCCGCATCGAATTCCAGCTCGGCCTTCGTGACCGCGTGGTTCACCCGGTCGTGGACGTCGAATTCGTTCGCGTCTCGCGTGCGTACGCGCGAACGGTGGATGTCGGCCTTGTCGGCGATGATGAGCGCCGCGCAGACGGCGTTCACCGGCACGCCGCGCTCGGTCTCATCGTGATTGCCGATGGCCGCGACCACTTCGGCCGCATCTTCGACCGCGAAGCCGCGCGCGGTGAGCAACGGATACGCCATCACCGCGCCGGCCGCGGCGTGGGTGTTGCGGCCCACGACATTGCCGATGTCGTGCAACAGCCCGGCGACGGCGGCAAGCTCTTGTGCGCGGTCGTCGTGCTTCAGATCCGCGAGCAATTTCGCGCCGTTGACCGCGACGAGCGTGACGTGGCGGCGTCCGTGATCGGTGTAGTTCATCGCGCCCAAGGTACGATCGGCCGCATCGATCAAACCTAGTATTTCCGGGTCGCGGCGCAGCGACTCGAAGCGCTTCATGTCGCCAAGCCTTCTTCGATGGCGAGCGCATACCCCGGCGCCACTTCGTCGATGGCAAGCACGGTCGCACGCACGCCCGCGATCTCCGCAAATCGCGCGAGCGCGGGCCGCACGTGGCGCCCGCAGACGATGACGACGGCGCCGCCCCGGCGCGCTGCGACGCCAGAAAGCGATACACGCAGACGGTCCGCGATCTCTGGACCAAGCCCGAAAAGCGGACCACCTTCGGTCTGCAGGAGCGCGCCCGTCAAGAGCTGTTCGAGTTCGGGTCCAAGCGCGATCGCGCGAATGGTTCCGTCGCGGTCTGCGATGTCCGAACAGATCGAAGGCGCGAGCCTGCGACGCGCGGCTTCGCCGATCATTGATGCGTCTTTGGTGGATTCGGCTTCGTCCGCGATCGTCTCGAGCACGGCCACGATGTCTCGGATCGAGACGGCTTCGCGTACGAGATGTTGAAGAACGCGCTGCACGAGTCCGAGACTCGCCACTTCCGGCACGACGCCTTTGATCGCGGCCGGATGCGTGCGGCGGACGTGATCGAGCAAAGCCTGGACTTCCTGCCTGCCAAGAAAGGCGTGCGCGTTCGCCCGCACCGCGCTTGCCAACGCCGACGCAAGAACGCCGATGGGGTCGACCGTGATGGCTCCTGCCGTTGCGGCCGCGTGTGCGACCGTGCCGGCCTCGACCCAGCGGGCATCGGCGCCCGTCACGGGATCTTGCGCCGATTCGCCCGGCAACTGCGACAGCGCCGGCCGCGTGCCGATGGCGAGCGCGCGGTCTGCGTGCAGTTCGCCGCGGACAGCGACGCGGTCACGCACGCGGATCGCATAACCTCGCGGCGGCAAACGCAGATCGTCGCGCACGCGAACGCCGGGAAGCACAACGCCGAGTTCGAGCGCGATTTTCGTGCGTACGCTTGCGATCCGCGCGAGCAACGACGACCCTGCCGGCTCGTCGAGAAGCGGCAAGAGCGCCTCGCCGACATCGATGCTGAGCTGGTCGACGCCGACAAGCGCGACGGCGTTTTCCGGTTTGCGGGCGTCGGCGCGGCGGCGCTGCGCATCTTCGGCAGCCGTGGCGCGCGCGCGCCGCTCGTTGGACCGCAGCGATGCATGCGCGATGCCCAAGCCGGCGAGGCCAAGCGCGCCGAACGCGAAGTGGGGCGTGCCGGGGACGAACGCGAGCACGAGCATGGCGCCGCCGACCGAACGCATCGCGCCTGGGTGGGCCGATAACTGGCGTGCGAGATCATCGCCGAGCGCGGCGTCGCTTGCCGCCCGCGTGACCATGACGCCGGCCGCCGTCGAGATGAGAAATGCCGGCAACGTCGTGGCGAGCGCATTGCCAATGGAAAGCAGCGCAAAGGTCTGCACGGCGGCACCGGCGTCCAAATGTTTTTGAAGCACGCCGATCGCAAAACCTGCGACCAGATTGACCGCGACGATGACGACGGCTGCGATCGCATCGCCCCGCACGAACTTCCCGGCGCCGTCCATCGCGCCGTAGAAGTCGGCCTCCGCTTGCACCGCGCGACGCCGCGCGCGCGCCGCGGGCGCGTCGATGAGTCCGGCGTGGAGATCGGCGTCGATCGCCATCTGCTTGCCCGGCATCGCGTCGAGCGTGAAGCGCGCGGCCACCTCGGCCACCCGCTGCGTTCCATTTGCGACGACCGCCAATTGGACGACGAGCAGGATGACGAATAGCAAGAGGCCGACAACGACGTTGCCGCGCATGACGAACTCGCCGAACGCCGGAATCACCGTGCCCGCGCCGCCAGGCACGTCGCCTTGTGTGAGGATGAGACGCGTCGCGGAGACGTCGAGGCTTAACCTGAAGAGCGTGGCGATGAGCACGAGCGACGGAAATGCCGAGAGCTCGAGCGGATCCTGCACCGATAACGCCGTGACCAGCACGGCGCATGCGGCCATGACGTCGAGTGCGAGCAATGCGTCGAGCAAGAACGGCGGCAGCGGCACCACCAGCATCGCGACGATCGAAAGCACGGCGGCGACAAGCACGCGGCCGCCGCGAGCGGAGCCTGTCGTCAAGTCGCTACGGATTCCCGATCGTCCAGGCCGGCCTGCGCACCCGGAAGCGCGCCGCGCGTTCTCATTATCCACGCGAAGACTGCTGCCACCGCCGCGTATGCCTCCTCAGGTATCGGGCAGTCGGCTTCCGCCCGCGCATAGAGCAAGCGGGCGAGCTCGGGCGCTTCCACGATCGGCACCCCATATGTCTCCGCGGCGCCGCGCAAGAGCGACGCCATGAGGTCGGCGCCGCGCGCGACGACGACCGGCACGTCGATCTCCGGCGGACAATAGCGAAGCGCGATGGATATGTGCGTGGGATTGGTCACCACGGCGGTCGCGTTTCTTACGGCGCTGATCCGTACGCCGCGCGCGCGCTTCGCAGCCGCATGCCTGCGCCGCGCTTTGATCTCCGGGCGGCCTTCATTGTCGGCGCGCTCTTCTTTCACTTCGCGCGGCGTCATGCGCAGCCCGCTCATGTGCCGGTGCCGCGCAAGCACGATGTCGGCGGCGCCGACGAGCAGTGCGATCGGCGCCGCGCGGCGCCACGTGTCCGCAAGCGCGGCGCCGAACGCCGTCATGTCGGCGCCGAAGTCGAACCGCTGCGATGCGATGCCTGCCCATGCGTGCACCGCCGCCGCGGCAGAGAAGACGATCGCCGCTGCACCGGCAAGCGCGACGCCCGCGCCGGCAAAGTCGGCAGTCGCGAGCTTTTTCGCGCCCCCGGCCCATGATAGCCGATCGCCGTCGATGCGCAGCGCCGCCACGCTGGGCGACACGCCGCCGCACAACCCTGCGGAAATGAATGTCGCAGACACCGCGCACACCCATGCGCAGCCGATGGCGGACCACGGCGCCGCGGCGCGAAGCAACGTTGCCGCCGGCCGGCTCAATGCGGACGCGTCTTCATGCGCCGCCGCAGCGGCATGCAGCGCAGACTCGCGCGCGATCTCCATCCACCACGCCGTCGCGTGACCACACGTCGCCGCCACAACTGCGCACGCCGTGACCGTCAGTGCGGCTACCGCACCTGCGCTCCTAGCGGCATTGCCTTGCGAGCGCGCCTTCGCGAGGCGGCGCTGCGTCGGCGGTAGCGTGCGCTCGTCGTCGCCGCTCATCCGTGCGCGCCTACCGCCGCGGCGGCGCGCCAGGCGATGGCATCGAGCGCCGACACCAACGCGCCCGCGCCGACGATGAGCGAAGCGATGACCAGCATCGAACCGATCGGTGCGCCGAGGAACATCCCGTTGATGCGCGGCGCCAAACGCGAGATGCCGCCTGCGGCCGCCGTCGCAAACGCTTGCGCGACGATGGCGGGACCGGCAGCCGCGAGTGCGATCTGAACGCAGGCGCTTGCCAAGGCGGCGACGACGGACGCGCCGATGGCATGATAATCGGGCGCTATGCATACCTGCACGAGCCTGTTGAACGCGCCGCCGAAGAAGAACCAACCGAATGCCGACGTGCAGAGCAGCCCTGCCGGACCGGACTCGCCGAAGACGTCGCGCACGGGGCCGGATTGAGACGCCACCGCCGCGTCGATGAGTCCGCCGGCCGCTGCCGCCGCGCCTGCGACGATCGTCGCGCACAGTCCGATGGCTGCGCCGTGTGCCGCATTGACGAGCGCTGCGACGGCGAACGCGCTCCAGTCGCGAAAGCTTTCGGCATCCGAATGCTGCGCGCTCGCGGCAGCGGGGGCCAAGCACAACGCGATCACGACCCGGACGACGCGCGGCACCGCGCGCGAACGACCGAGCGGCATGGCAGCCGCGAAGGCAGCGGTGTGCGCGAATCCGAGCGCGAGCGCGATATCTTCGTGCCCTATCACGCGCGTGCGAGCTCGGGCAGCGCGCGCATCACCGTATAGAACAGGTCGGCGAGCAGGGCGAACGCGGCGGGCCCAAACACGCCCGCAGCCCACGCGATCGCCAACAGCTTGGGAAAAAACGAGATATTTTGATCCTGCACTTGGACGACCGTTTGCACGATGCCGACGGCGACGCCGACGCACCCGACAAGCGCCACCACCGGCATGGCGATGAGCGCGGCCGTCTGCATGGCGGCGAGGAACAGTGATTGTGCTACGGCCGGCATCGGCGCGTCACCGGTACGATGCGGCAAGTGCTCCGGCTACGAGCGTCCACCCGTCGACGGCGACGAAGAGCAGAAGTTTGAGCGGCAAAGAGAGCGTCGCCGGCGAGACCATGAACATCCCGAGCGACATCAGCACTGCTGCGGTCACCATGTCGATGACCGCGAACGGAAGCGCCAAGGCAAAGCCCATCGCGAATGCTGCCCGCAGTTCGCCGACCAAGAAAGCCGGCGCGACGGCGACGAACGCGGCTTGCGCCGGCGCTCCGGTCTTCTCCCGAGCCATGCGGGTGAAGGCGGCGACGTCCGACGGCCGCGCCTGGCGCAACATGAATGCCCGCAATGGTTCCGAACCACGCTCGATAGCTTGCGCCGGCGTGAGCCGGTGCGCGAGATACGGCCGGACCGCATCATCGTCGACGCGCGCAAGGGTGGGCGCCATGATCGCGGCGGTGAGCATGATGGCCAGCGCAGCCAGCACTGCGTTCGGCGGCAACGACGGCGCACCGAGCGCGGCGCGTAGCAGGCCGAGCACGACGATGATGCGCGTGAACGAAGTGGCGGCGACCGCCAAGAGCGGCACGATGGAAAGGGCGAAAAATCCGACGATGAGATCGACGGGCGTGCCGGCCTGCGGCGCGGCCGCGGCGTGCGGCGCGAGCGTGTGCACAGCGGACGAAACGGAGATCACGAGAGCTGTTCGCGCGGCGTTGCGAGCGCCGCGATCTCAACGGCCAGCGAACCGTCTTGCGTCACGACGATATCACCGTGCGCGATCGCAACGCCGTTGACCAAAAGCGCCACCGGTGCATCCGGTGCGGCGTCGAGCGGCACGACGACGCCCGGCGCAAATCCGAGCACATCCGCCACGCGCACGGAAGCGCGGCCGAGCACGACTCGCACGTCAAGCGCGACCGAGTTCAAAGCGGCGAGGGTCAAGCGATCTTCGATCACGCTGCGTCGCCGCACTGGACTGCGGCGATCTCGAGCGCCCGCACCGCACAGCCAGCCTCATCGGAGGCTGCGCCCGCCCGCCCTCGCGCAAGCCGCACATCGGGATTTGCGCAGATGTTCACGGCGCCGAGCGATCCGCGCGGCAACGGCACGATCGTACCCGGTCGCCACCCTAAGATGTCGGCGAGCGTGACCGCGACCGGCGCGACCTCGACAGACAACATGATGGGCACTGCTTGCAGATCGGGCACGCCGTCTGCATTGTCTGCGACCGGGTTGCTGCGGTCTGCCGGCGCGGGCGGCGCGAACAGCTGCAGCGTGGCCGAGCGGCCACTGCGGGGGGTGAGATCGACGTTGCACCGCCACCACTGCTCGTGAAGCGGCCTTTCGCGTTCGCATTCGGCGAGTTGCGATTCCGGCGAACCCGCACGTAGGAAAAGACGCTCCATCGTTTCAGCGACGATCGCGCGCTCGATAGACGTTGGCCGTACTGCGCCGGGTCCGCCGAGCACGGCTTCGAGCAGCGCTGCCTGCGATTCGAAATCGACGATGCACCAAGCGATGGTCTCGGCTTGCGCAACGCGCCATGCGCGGTCGCCGAGCGGTGATGGCGCGTAGCCGCCGCGTTCGGCTTGCGCATACGCGACGTCCATGCGCCGGTGCAGTGCGCCGGGCGCGTTGTCCGCAACGCGGCGGCTGAGCTCTTCGAGCACGATCGGCGCCGAAGGCGTGTTGCGGACGCGGCTGCCCGAACGAGGCCATGATGGGCGGCGCAATGATGTGCGCCTCACTTGACGAGTCCAAGAGCGGTGCGCGCGTTTTGATCGTTCGCCGCAGCGATGGTCTGCGCGAATTCCGCGCGCCTGCGCGCGGCCCAAAGGCCCGCAAGATCCCGCTCGAGGTCGACCATGCCGTTTTCGAGGGCATGCGTGCGCAGCTTCGCCATTCCGGAATCGCCGGCAGGGGCGATCACCGGTTTTCCCGCCGCGCTGCCGGCTGCAAGCATCGTTTCGCCGTCGAGCGTCATCCGCTCCGGTGCGGGCAGAATCGCGAGTGCGAGGCGGCCGAGCGCGGCAGTCTGCGTGACGCGCTGCCCACTACGGGCATCGGTGCGCTGCATGACGCCCATGAAGACGCCGCGTTCGTCCAGCATATAGGAAGAGAAGCGACGCGATGCGGCGTCCGCCGGCGGCACGCGAAGTTCGGACATCCCCGCGACCGGTTCGCCCGTCGCATCGACGCCGAACCCGAGCGCGCGCGCGCCTTCGGCGTTCGTGAGATACCCTCTCGCGTCGACGCTGAAATCGCCTAGCCGCGCGAATCGTCGCGCGCCATCTCTGGAGAAGACGAATAGACCGGGTCCGTCGATGGCGACGTCGAGCGCCGATGCGCTCGGCGTGGTGCGCACAGCTGTGCCACCGGGGAGCTGCGCTCCGACAAGAACGCCTTGACGATCGGGCGCGTTGCCGATGGCGCCGGGCACCGCTGCGCGCCTGGCGTCGGCGATCATGGCTTGGATGTCGGACATGTGCGGACACCTCCTGAGAACACGCGGCCTCGCCGCACGATCGCGCGGACGACAACGCCGGCGCAGGCCACGAACAGGTAGTAGACCGATGCGGGGCGGCGGCTCGGCTCACGTGGGCGGATCGTCGTGCGCGCGGCGTGAACGGAGGGATCGGCATCTCGTTGTGCTGTGCCGGAGGAGAGCGATCCGCTTGCGTCACGTTGGCGCGGGCCCAATACGGTCGCACTGCCGCAATGGCTTGCCGGCGTTTTATCGCAACCCGGTCCGTGCACGGCCTTGAGGAGAGCTTCGCAAAACGATGGTGCTTCGCGGTGCGTCCGGTCGTGCATTCCGTATGCAGAGCGCGAAGCCGCGCTCAAAGCGGCCGGCGTGCGGTATGCGCCGTCGTAGGCAAACGCGCGATCGGCTTGAGCGAGCGGGTAGCCGGAATCGTCCATGCGCGCATTGTGGCGTCGGCATACGAACTCGATGCGGCCTCAAAGCGGCCGGCGTGCACGATGGAACCTACGAAACTCGCGCTTCGCCCGCTTTGAAGCTCGCGTACAAGTGCACGCCCGGCGCCAGCTCGAGCGCAGCCGCCGACGCGGCGGTGATGCGCGCAACGATCGGCGGCACCGACGCTATTCCCACGCGCACGGCGCTTCCGTCCGGCGACATGAGATCCACGAGACCGCTCAAGCGATTGCGTGCCGACGTCGCGCGTTCGTCGCGCGAAAGGGTCACTGCGTCGGGGTCGACGACCAGCGCGACGGCGCCCGTCCATGCGCCGTGCACCACAAATATTGCCTGACCGACTGCGACCTCGCTCGTGCCGTCGTCGAGCGCGCGCGCCGTGCCCGTGAATAGATTCACGCCGGCGAAAGCGGCCACGTACGGGGTGGCGGGTGCGCGGCGAAGGTCTTCGCCGCTCCCCTGTTGCACGATGCGCCCACCTTCCAGCACCGCGATGCCGTCGGCCAGAAGCAGCGCTTCGGCGGGATCATGGGTGACGAGCACGGTAGCCGCGCCGGTCGCGCGCACCGCTGCGCTAAGCGCCGCCCGCAGTCCGGCGCGGGCGTGGACGTCCACGGACGACAGCGGTTCATCGAGCAGCAAGACCTCCGGACGAAGTGCGATAGCGCGCGCAAGCGCGACGCGTTGCGTTTCGCCGGCCGAAAGCGTTGCAGCGCGGCGCGCGCTGAGACTGGCGGCACCGGTGAGGTCGAGCGCTTCAACACCGCGCGCTCTCGCTTCGTCCAAACGCCAGCCGGCCGCGCGCGGGCCGAACATCACGTTCTCGAGCGCGGTCATCTCGCCGAACAGCGCGCCGCGCGAAAACGTCATGCCGATGCTGCGCGTATGCGGCTCCGCGAAGATGCGCGACGCGGCGTCGAACCACACCGAGTCGCCGCATCTGATCCGGCCGCGATCCGGCCGCGCGAATCCCGCGATGAGCCGCAAGACGGTGGTCTTGCCGGCGCCGCTCTCGCCGACGAGCGCGAGCGTCCGCCCGCGCGCAACGTCGAAGCGCGCGTCGATGGCGAACGGCGCATCGGAGGCGATGTCGATCGAGAGATCCATCCCGGATGCGCGCTACCGGCCCACGCGCGAGAGCGCGCCGGCGGCGAGCAGCGCGCCGTACGACGCGCACGCGAGCACGACGGAGATCGCGACGGCCGCATCCATGTCGGACTGCGCCGCGGCGTAGGCGGCAAGCGGCATCGTCTGCGTGACGCCCGGAAGATTGCCCGCGAACGTGATGGTCGCGCCGAATTCGCCGAGCCCGCGCGCGGCGGACATGGAAAGGCCAGCGCCCAGCGCGGGCAGCGCCGGCGGAATCGCGACGCGCGTGAACGCGTAGACTGGCGATGCGCGCAGCGACGCCGCCGCGTCCAACAACTCGCGGTCCGCGCGCGCAAAGGCGGATCGTGCGGCGTTGATGTAGAGCGGCGCGGCCACGAACGTCTGCGCGAGCACGACGGCGGCCGTGCTGAACGGGACTTGGATGCCGAAGATCGAGAGCACGTGTCCGAGCAGACCCGCGCGCCCAAATGCCAGCAGCAAACCCAAACCTGCCACCACCGGCGGCAGCACGAGCGGCAGCGTGATGAGCGACGCGAGCGCATCCCGGCCGCGGAAGTCGCGGGTCAGCAATGCCGCAAGCGGCGTGCCGCCGAGCACCGTGAGCGCGGCCGCGGCGCAGGTCGTTTCAAACGAAAGACGGAGTGCTTGGATCACGATGGGCTGGTGCATCATGTCGGCAAGCGACGCGACCGGCAAGCGCAGCAGCAACGCGGCGAGCGGCAGGCCGGTGAAGGCGCCGAAGAGCGCGGCCAGCGCAATCGCGACGGCTCCCATCGCCGAATCGCGGGCCACGGCGCGCGGCCGGACAGCCCGGCCGGCGGCGCTCTCGCCGCGCAGGCTTTCAATCTTCATCTCAGGCTAGTTACGCCGCGGGCACGCTATGAGTGTTGTGCGCCGCGCACAACGTCAAACGTGGCGGCCGTCAAGTACGCCGTATCGGATTTGGGCGGACGTTCTCAGGCGACGGAGCCGAAACGCGGACGAATGCCATCAGCGCCGGAGCTATCGTGGCGAGCGAGGCGTCGAACGCCGCGACGTCGCCGTCGACTTTGAAAAGGAGACACGCGCCGTCGATCTGCACGACGAGCGCCCGCGCTAGCACGCGTGCATCCGCGGTCGAACCGGTCTCAATCGCGATCTCCGTGACGAGCGCCTCGAACCGGTCGATCAGGGCGGCGTACGCGCGCCGGATCCGCTCGCCGAACCGCTCGACGTGACCGAGCTCCGCCGCGAGATTCGCGAGCGCATCGCCGCAATTATCTGCATGGCGGCGCTCGCGTACGAGCGCGATGTAGTCGGTCAGCCTTTGCAGCGGCGATTTGGAATGCGAAAATACTTCATCGAGCGTCGGCCCGTTCAGCGCTTTCCCGAGTTCGTCGACGATCGCAAGACCAAGATCGTCCTTGCTTCTGAAGTAGTGATAGAAGTTGCCTTTGCCGACGCCCGCCGCGCGAAGCATGTCGTCCACGGTCGTTCCCGCGAAACCTTTGCGATATACGATGTCGGCGGCCGATTCGATGATATGTTGCCTGCGATTGGCCACGTTGCTCCTAACCCGGCGCTGGACAGCCGCATCCGTGCGGCGGCGAATTACTGCGGGTCGTATCCTATTTCATCTGTCCGAATCCGGCGCTCTACTTCGTCCGTCTGCGCCGTCACCGGCACGCAACGGTAGACTTTGAGCGCGATGTCGTATAACCGGTCTCGATTGTTCGGGTCATGTTCGCGAATCGCATCCACCACTGCCAACCCCTTCACAACGCGTCCGAACGTCGAGAACGCGGCGTCGAGATGTAATTGCGGCGACTGCGTCACGTAGTACTGGCTACCTCCGGAATCGAGCAGCGGTGTATTCGACTTCGAATCATAATTCAATCCAAGCGCGACGACACCCGTCAGTTGCTCGAGCGGATTGAGCTCGGCGGGAATAGTGTAACCTGCGTCACCGTCGCCACGGTTGGTCGGATCGCCGCCCTGGATCACAAAGTCGGCGATGACGCGGAAGAACGCGGTGTTGTTGTAGAATCCGCGGTCTACGAGGTTCGCGAAGTTGTCCACTTGATAGGCGGCCTGATCGGGGAACAACTCGATGACGAACGTGCCCGCGGTGGTCACGAACGCGACTTGCGGATGCGAGCCGAGCGGTGAGCTCGTGAGCACCGCTTTCGGTTCGAACTTGTCGGAGGCGGGCACGGGCGGCGGCGTCACGTCGACCGGCGTTGGGTCCCGCAGCGCTTTGAGCGCGTTGCGGACTTCGACGCGCACGCGCCACGACGGATCGCGCACGAGCAGCCGGACCGCGGTGACGTTCGCGCGATCTTTGATCTTGCCGAGACCGTAAACGCCGAGGCGGCGCACGAGCGGTTCGCGATCGTTCAACATCGTGCGAAGCACCGGCGCCGACATGCCGTAGTAACCGCGCGCGATAGCCCACGCGAGACGCCAGCGGACTTCGGGATCCGCTTCGGTGCGAAACGCAGTCCCGAGCGCGCGGCCGCCGGTGGTTCGCGCGGAATTCGTCAGCGGCGTCTTCGCCGAGGCGAGACCGGCCTCGCCAAGACCGATAGCCGTGCGCGAGCGGATGTAGGAGTCGCGATTGGATAGCAGTCGCGAAAGCGGGCTGATCGCGGCGTCCGCGCCGATGCGGCCCAACGCATCGGCCGCCAGCCCCACCACCATCGAATCGTCATCGCGCGTCGCCGTGACGAGCGGCGGAATCGCTTGACGAGTGCCGAGCAGTCCAAGCGCGAACGCGGCCATTTGACGAATCTGCGCGGGCCTTGTCTTGTCGGCGAGCGCTGCGACCACCATCGGTATCGCCGCCGGATTATCGAGGCGTCCAAGGCCCAGCATCGCGCGCGCGGCAAGCGCCGTATCGTCGGACAAAATGTATTTCGCAAACGCAGACGGCGACGTCTTGCGATTGCGCTCGAGCGGCCCGATGATGCCCTCTGGCGTCCCGGATGCGGCGCTCGCAGGCGGTGCCGTGAATTTCGGCTTTGGCGAGGGCGCGATTTTCATCGTGGCCGAAGGGGTCGGGCTGCCTTGATGAACGGTGATCGGCGCGGGTGTCGCGCCTATGCACGCGCAGGCCGCAAACCCTAGGATAAGCCGCGCGTATAAATGGCGTGCAGGGTATCGCATATGAAACGGGTACGCCAAAGACCGCTGGCTCGCCTTGTCCTGGCGTTTAGCGACCGCTTGGACCGGGTATTCTACAAGGTACGTCGAGTTAGGGCGCCCGGCGCAGGATGGAATAAACAAGGCGAGGAGCGCCGAATGATGACCAAACCAACGAAAAAGCCGCAAGGCGGCATGTCAGTCCGCGAAGCTGGGCGTAAAGGCGGGCAAACGGTCAAAGCGCGGTATGGTTCGGAGTTCTACGAGAGCATCGGACGCAAGGGCGGCGAGGCCACAAAGAACACGCACGGCCACGAGTTTTACGAGAACATCGGCAAGCTCGGCGGCAAAAAGGGCGGAGAATCGACCCGCGATCGTTACGGCCCGAAGTTTTACGAGACCATTGGCCAGCTTGGCGGTCAGAAAGTCAAGCGCCTGATCGAAGAGGGCAAGAAGACCTCTAAATAGCGAAGCGGCCGGCTGATGCCGGCCGTTTCATTTGTAACCCTTTAGTCATTCCGCTTGCCAATAATCCTTGAGCGCCTTGCCGCGGCTCGGGTGGCGCAGCTTGCGCAGCGCTTTCGCTTCGATCTGCCGGATGCGTTCGCGTGTGACGCCGAATTCCTGACCCACTTCTTCCAACGTGCGCTGGTGACCGTCTTCCAAGCCGAAGCGGAGCGTCAGCACCTTGCGTTCGCGGTCGGTGAGATTCTTCAGCACATCGCCGGTCTTCTGCCGCAACAGGGTCATGGATGCGGCGTCGGCCGGCGCCACAGCCTCTGGATCTTCGATGAAGTCGCCCAAGTGGCTGTCTTCTTCTTCACCGATCGGCGTCTCGAGCGAGATCGGCTCCTGCGCGATCTTCATGACTTCGCGCACTTTATCCGATGTGAGATTCATCTCGCGCGCGATCTCTTCGACCGATGGATCGCGTCCGAGCTCTTGCAATAGTTGGCGCGAGATCTTCACGAGCCGGTTGATGGTCTCGACCATGTGCACCGGAATGCGGATGGTGCGCGCCTGGTCGGCCAACGCGCGCGTGATCGCCTGGCGGATCCACCACGTCGCATAGGTCGAGAACTTGTAGCCTTTTTTGTAGTCGAATTTTTCGACCGCGCGGATGAGCCCGAGGTTGCCTTCTTGGATGAGATCCAAGAACTGCATTCCCCGCCCGACGTATTTCTTCGCGATGCTGACCACGAGCCGCAAGTTGGCTTCGGTGAGATCGCGCTTTGCGGTATCGCCGGCATCGACGATGGCTACGGTTGCATTGACGCCCTTTGTGCGCGCCCGCTCGACTTCGTCCGAGGCGCGTTCGATGGCTTTGGCGAGGTCCTGTTCCTGCGACATGCCGAGGAGCGGCACTCTGCCGATCTCCTTCAGATACATGCGGACCGGATCGTCGAGCGACATGCCGGCCGACACCGACGTCAGGTCGACTTCTTCCGGTTCAGCCACGTCATCTTTTTCAACGACGACCGTGTCGGGCACGTCGGTGATCTCGATGCCTTGCGCCATCAGCTCTTCGACGAGCTCGTTGCCCTTGTCCGGATCGTCTTCGTCGAATGCCGCCGAAACCGTGGCGACTTCTTCGTACGTCAGCGAGCCGCGCGCTTTGCCGCGCTCGAAGAGTCCTTTGACGGCCGCCTCACGGGTAGAAGGAACCGCCGCCGCGCCGTTCTGCGCAGAAGGCGCATCGGTGATGGGCGTTACTTTGGAATTTTTCGGCAGTGTGACGGCTGAAGCCGGCCGTTTCGGCGTTGCCACGCGCTAGTTCATCCTCTCCCCGTAGCCCCAAGCCCACGCAAGCGCAGCGCGAGCGCATTGTATTCTTCGCGCAAGGCGATAGGCACGGTAAGTCCTTCGGTCAGGAGCGAATTCATTTCAACGTCAACACTCGAAAGCCTCCGCTCCAGGCGTCTTCGGTCGAAGCGGTCCAGCACGCGCGAGAGGCGCCGCTCGTCGTCTTCGGCGCTCATCGGCGGCGCCGCAAGCGCGAGTCTGGCGAGTTCTGCGCTGCTATCATCATCGGCGAAGACGCTCAGCGGATTGAGCCCTTGCTCGACCTCGTCGCGCCGTTCGAGCAATCGGGCGAACGCGTCGCGGAATTGGGATTGCTCGAGGTCGGCCGGCGCGACGCGCGCGGCGGCCGCGCCGATGAGGGAAGGCCGCGCCAGAATGATCTGCAGCAATTCGCGTTCGACCGACGGCGGATCCGGCGCGCTGCGCGGGCGCGCGCGAACGGGCGCCTCGTCGGCGGCACGTTGTGGCGATGCGTTGGCTGCGCCGTGCGGCGTCGGTGAAAAGCGCGCGTGGCGAAGCGCGGATTCGTCTATGTCCAGCCGCCGCGCCATCGCCTTCACATATTGATCGCGTTCGATGGGATCGCGCACGTGCGCGATGACTTGCATCGCCTCGCGCGCGACCTCGCTTTTGCTCGCGAACGCAAGGGCGATCCGGCTGCACGCCATCTCGATTTTGAAATCCACCCACGGCGTCGAAGCGGCGAGCAGCGCCGCGAAGGACGCGGTGCCGCCGGCGAGCACGATTTCGTCCGGATCTTTACCGTCGGGGAGGCTGACGACGCGCACAGACAATCCTTCCTCGATCAACATGTCGATGCTGCGCGCGGCGGCGGTCTGCCCGGCGGCATCTCCGTCGAAGCACAGATAGAGATTGGCGGCGACGCGCCGGAGTTCGCGCGCCTGCTCTGGTGTGAACGCCGTGCCGAGGCTCGCGACGGCATTGCCGAAGCCGGCTTGATGAAGGGCGATCGCGTCGAGGTAGCCTTCGACCACGATCAACGCGCCCTCGGCAGCAGCGGCGCGCCGGGCGACGTTGAGGGCGTAGACGTGCTTGCCTTTGGTATACGCGGGCGTGCTGGGCGTGTTGATGTATTTGGGCTGTTCGTCTCCGAGCGCGCGTCCGCCGAACGCCATCACTTCGCCGGTGAGATTGTAGACGGGCAGCATCAGCCGGTTGCGGAAAAAATCATAGTGCCCATCGCCGCGCTCGCGCGCGCGCACGAGACCGGCGGTGATCGCACTGCCGATATCGACGCCGCCTTTTTCTAGCGCGAGCTTCAGTCCGTCCCACGCATCCGGCGCGAAGCCGATGCCGAACGCGCGCGCGGTGTGCTCTTCGATGCCACGCTGCTCGAGATACGCTTGGGCCATCGGGCTCGCGCGCAACGCGGCGGCGAAAAACGCTTGCGCGGCGGCGTTGGCTTCGTAGATGCCTTCGCGTTCGCTGCGGCGGCGTTGCGCACCGGGCGACTCGTCGATGACGATGCCCGCGCGGCCCGCCAACATCCGCACGGCAGTGGGAAAATCCGCGTTCTCGTGACGCTGCACGAATTTGAAGAGATCGCCGCCCGCGTCGCAACCGTAGCAATGCCACACGCCCTTTTCGGCGTTCACCGAAAACGACGGCGTGCGCTCGGCATGAAACGGACATAGCCCGACGTATTCGCGGCCCTGCTTCTTCAGCGTGACGTACTGGCTCACGTATCCGAGCAGGTCCACTTTGGCGCTGATCTCTGCGAGGACGGCGCGATCAAACCCGGGCATTGCCTATGCCTGCTCTGTGGGGCCGACCTTTATGGTCGGCCAGCGGCGAGCCGGAGCTCGCCGCTTCAGAGGATGTAAAATCAGACATCCCATTCCTTCGGCAGCAGCAGCTCGAGCGGATCGACGAACAGCTCCTTGAATTTCTTGATCGCGTAGCGATCGGTGAATCCGGCGACGTAGTCGCACACGCGGCGGACGAGCGGATCCTCAGGCGGCAATGCGCTCGTGAACTCCTCGGGCATTTCGGCCGGATGCTCCATGTAGTATGCGAACAGCTTCTTGACGATGTTCTGCGCCTTCGGTTCCTCGGTCTTCGCTTCCGCATTGAGATACACGCGTTCGTACATGTATTCTTTGATGGTCTCGACCGCTGAGAGCACTTTGTCCGAAAGCCGGATCTCGTTCTTGTCGCGGCACGCGGCGATCATGTCCTCGACGACCGTCTGTACGCGAATGCTGCCGCGCGACCCGAGGACGCGCAGCGCCGATTGCGGCAGGTCTTCTTGAGAGATGACGCCCGCGCGAATCGCGTCGTCGATGTCGTGGTTGATATACGCCAGGCGATCGGCATAGCGCACGATCTGACCCTCGAGCGTGTAGGGAAGGTCTTGCCAACCCGCCAGTGCGCCCTTGTTCTTGCTGTGCTTGGCGATGCCGTCGAGCACTTCTTCGGTGAGGTTCAGCCCCGCCGCATCGTGCCGGTGCTCGAGATACATGACGACCCGCATGCTCTGTTGGGAATGGATGAACTTGAAGCCCGGTTCGTACTGGGCGCCGATTTCGGTGAGCGCCGATTCGCCTGCATGTCCGAACGGCGAATGCCCGAGATCGTGACCGAGCGCCGTGGCTTCGGCGAGATCTTCGTTGAGCATCAGCCCGCGCGCGATCGAGCGCGCTAGCTGCATGACCTCGATCGAATGGGTGAGACGCGTGCGATAGTGATCGCCCAGCGGCGACAGGAACACTTGGGTCTTGTGCATCAGCCGCCGGAAGGCTTTGCTGTGGACGATGCGATCGCGGTCGCGTTGATAGCAAGTGCGGATGGGATCTTCGGGTTCGGGCGAGCGCCGGCCGCGCGAGTTCTTGGCAAGCGCCGCGTGCGGCGAAAGCGTGGCGGCTTCGCGCGCTTCGAGTTCTTCGCGGATGGAGAGCGTTTTTGTCATTGCTCCTGATCGGTTTACTTTTCGGAGTTGGGACTCAGATTCCGGACGCGTTCGGCGCAGACCCTCTCTCACGCGTCGTGAGCTAGACGGCAGGTCACGGATGGAGTTGATTAGTCAGTCAGAACCCATTATTAGATCGATGACCACAAGGCTCTTGGCTCGGATATCTAGCCAGTCGCCCGACTTAGCTGACGCAAGGCCGGCGCGGGCGACTGCGAGGCCGGGTATATCCGTGTCGAGATCGGAAACTTCCCCGATCCGCGCTCTAAGTCTGGAATCGTCGGCGGTATCCCGGTCACTGCTCGCGTTGCGAAAGATCAGCGCAGCGGCTTCTCCGAGATTCACGCGTCGTTGCCGGTCCTTATCGTTTGTCTTCCCGTACGTAGCCATATCGGTGTAGAGGGCGTCGAAACGTTGGTCCTTCGCAAATGCCATTGCCTGCGCGGGAACGGAAAACTGTGCCCTAGCAGCCGCCAACGCGGCGAGTGCGCCGGCGTCCGTCGTCGTTGACTTCAGCGAGGCGAACAAATCATCGATGAATCGTTGCGCGTCGCGCTGACCCAGCAGCGCCGGCACGTCGAGCATCTGCGACGCTGTGATTGAGGCTACGCCGCGGCGACCGTCGGCAATACCGCCCGTTCCGTACGTGATCGCCGGGAATGCAGGCTCGGTGAATACGCCCGCGAGGCGATTCGATAAATCTGCTTGATACGACTCCAGATCCGTCTCATTGAGACTCGGCACAGGCGAGGCTCCCGGCGCCGGTGACGCAAGTATTTTCGAGAGGGGTTGAGGCTGGGATGCAGCGGCAATCGCGCTCCCACCGGGAGGCACGATGGACGAAAAGCGACCCGCGTACGAGAGGTGACCCGCCAACCACGTCGGATGAATCGATTGCAGATCGCCTGCCAAGAAGTCCACCCTTGCGGCATCGGTGTCGATCGACGCCATCCCCGCCTCCACGATCCACCATTGCTCCGGATTCGGCGGAGCAGTCAACATGTACGGCTCGATGAATGCGGAGCCCCACAGCTCCCGGTCGACGCCGCTTTCATCGCCGCGGTCAATAAATGGCCTGAGCGTTTCCAGCTTCGATAGTAGTCCTGAGAACTTCTTGGCGTCGCGTCCGCCTCCGAGAAGTTGTTCCGTAGCGGTTAAATCGGCGATCGAGCGGCTACGCAGCAACGCGATCGCGAAGATTTGTGGCCGCTCGAGGCCAAACATGATTCGCTCTGCCGAACGCCCCTGCTCGAATAGAGCGCGCTCGGATGCCGTCGGCACTATTGGTGAGGCCGTGGGTACCGCAATGCTCGACGACGGCGAGCTCATCGCCGCCACCATCAGCGCCGCTAGAGCTAGGGGAGCCACGCCTCAATCCTGATCCGCGGATTTCTTCTTCGCGCCTTTTTCGTGTTCGGCGCGTTCGCGCAGCACCACTTGAGACGCCGCGAGACGGGCGACCGGCACTCGGAACGGCGAACAGGAGACGTAGTCCAGACCTAGGTCGTGGCAGAACGCGACCGACGACGGGTCGCCGCCGTGCTCGCCGCAGATCCCGATCTTGATGTCCGGACGTGTCGAACGGCCGCGCTCCATGGCCATGCGCATCATCTCGCCCACCCCGTCCTGATCGATGACTTGGAACGGGTCTTCGCGCAAGATCTTCTTCTCGAGATACGCGGGGATGAACGACCCTTCGGCGTCGTCGCGCGAATACCCGAAGACGGTCTGCGTGAGATCGTTCGTGCCGAACGAGAAGAACTCGGCGTGGTCGGCGATGCGGTGCGCCACGATACACGCTCGCGGCAGCTCGATCATGGTGCCGACTTGATACGGCAGCTTCACGCCGGCTTCTTTGATGATGCGCTCCGCTTCTTTCACGACGAGCCCGCGCACCGCGATCATTTCCGTGACGGTGCCGACACCTGGGATCATGATGAACGGACGCGCGTCGATCTTCTCTTTGCGCAGCTCCACCGCCGCTTCGACGATGGCGCGCACCTGCATCTGATAGATCTCCGGGTAGACGATGCCGAGCCGGCACACGCGCAGGCCGAGCATGGGATTGCTCTCATGCAGCGCGCGAACCCGGCGCAAGATCTTGTCTTTTTTCGCGAGCAGCGACGCGTCGGATTTGTTGAGGCGCATTTCGGTGGTTTCGACGAGCAGGTCTTCGAGCGACGGTAGGAACTCGTGCAGCGGCGGATCGAGAAGCCGGATGGTGACCGGCAAACCTTTCATCGCCTTGAGAATGCCCTTGAAGTCGTCGCGTTGCATGGGCAAGAGCTGCTCGAGGCACTTGCGCCGCGAATCCGGCGTCTCCGCCATGATCATCTCTTGCACGACCGGAAGGCGTTCCGGCTGCATGAACATGTGCTCCGTGCGGCACAGACCGATTCCCTCGGCGCCGAAATCGCGCGCTTTTTGCGCATCCTCGGGAGTGTCGGCGTTCGCCCACACGCCGAGCCGCTTGTATTCGTCGGCCCACTGCAAGACGTGCTGGAATTGCGGCGACATCCTCGCCGCCTGCATCGGCAGCTCTTCGAGATAGACGTTGCCGGTGGTGCCGTCGATCGTGATCGGATCGCCCTCGTGGACGATGACGCTCGAGCCCTTGATCGCGAATTGACGCGCACGCAGGTCGATCAAGATCGATTCGCAGCCGACGATGGCCGGCTTGCCCATGCCGCGGGCGACGACGGCGGCGTGCGACGTGGCGCCGCCCTGCGACGTGAGGATTCCCTCGGCGGCGTACATGCCGTGCACGTCGTCTGGCGTGGTCATGGGGCGCACGAGCACGCAGCGTTTGTTCTGTCGTTTGTATTCCACAGCGGTGTCCGGTTCGAACACCACGACGCCCGCCGCCGCCCCGGGCGACGCGTTGAGACCGCGAGTGACCGCTTTGGCTTTGATCTTGTCGTCGAGCTGCGCGTGCAGCAACGCTTGAATCGAGGCGGGATCGATGCGGAGCACAGCCTCTTCGCGGGTGATCTGATGTTCTTTCACCATGTCGGCGGCGATCTGAATCGCCGCGGCGGCGCTTCGTTTCCCCGAACGGCATTGAAGGATGAAGAGGCGGCCGCGCTCGACGGTGAACTCGATGTCCTGCATGTCGTGGTAGTGCTTTTCGAGCGTGGACGCGAACTCGAGGAATTGCTTGAAGAGCTTTGGATTGCGCCGGTCGAGCTCGGTGATCTTCATCGGCGTGCGCGATCCGGAAACCACGTCCTCGCCCTGCGCGTTGGGCAAGAACTCGCCGTACAGCTTTTTCTCGCCGGTCGACGGATTGCGCGTGAACGCCACGCCGGTGCCCGAGTCCTCGCCCATGTTGCCGAAGACCATGGTGACGATATTGACCGCGGTGCCCCACCAGTCGGGGATGCGTTCGTGCTTGCGATATTCTTGCGCGCGTTTGGAGTTCCACGAGTTGAAGACCGCGTCGACAGCCATCCGCAACTGCGAGTAGACGTCTTCGGGGAAATCCTTTTTGGTATGATGGCGGACGAGCGCCTTGAATTCGCTCGTCATATTGCGAAACGCGAGCGCGGTGAGTTCCGAGTCGGACGCGACGCGCGCTTTTGCGACGTACCGTTCGATGACTTCCTCGAACGGATCGCGCTTCATCCCGAGCACCACGGTCGCGAACATCTGCACGAAACGCCGGTAGGCATCCCACGCGAACTTGTCGTTCTTCGTGAGGACGACAAGCGCGTTGCACGTGCGGTTGTTCAATCCGAGGTTGAGAACGGTGTCCATCATGCCCGGCATGCTCACGCGTGCGCCGGAGCGCACGGATACGAGCAGCGGATTCGTCTCGCCGCCAAATTCCTTGCCTGTCTTGCGCTCGAGCTCGGCGATCCGGCGATGGATCTCTTCTTCAAGTCCGGATGGGAATTGACGGCCGAGCTCCATGTAGCGCCGGCAGACTTCAGTCGTGATCGTGAATCCCGGCGGCACCGGCAACCCGATGCGCGTCATCTCGCCTAACCCTGCGCCCTTGCCGCCGAGTATGTCGCGCAGATCGGCGCCCGATTCTTCGAACGTGTACGTCATCTTGCCGAGGTGCAGCTTGGTGGGCGGATCCGGCTTCTTGTGAGTGCGGTTCCGCGGCGACGGAAGTTTCGGCATCGGCTTGCGCTCGATGTAACCGAGCGGCGGTATCAGATCGATGACGGGTACGGCTGCCACAACGGCCGCCTCGCCGTTGACTGCAACCGCTTCGACGACCGGAGGCGCCGCTGCCGATTTGCCGTTGCCGCCCTTGTGCGCGGCCGCGATCTTACCGGCCGGCGCTTTGGCGGCGACAATTTTGCGTGCTCCGGCAGCCTTCAGGGATTCCGCTTTGACGATCACGCCTTTTTTTGCGGGCTTGAGGGGCTTCTGAGGTGCGACGGATTTCGGGGCCGGTCGCGCCGGCATGGCCGCTTTTCCGGCTGCCTTTTTAAGGATTGTCTTCTTCGCATTTGCGGTTGTCTTGCCGGTCTTCAAACGATGGTTCCTCACCCGAGAGTGCCGACCAACAAAACAGCCGGGACGCCGCAAAATCGGGGTCCACGGCCATTTTTGGACGCACTATTCCTGGTAAGCCGCATACGCCGGGGGTCTAGAGAACCCTTTTTGCGGTCTAATCGCGCAATGGGCAAGCGATGCTTGCCCTAGTACGAGGGAAAGCATCGCCTGCCCAAACGTGAAACCCTGAGGCTTAAAACTAAGTACGAATACTTGAGTCTTTCGCCAGGAGGCGGGTAGGCCGACAACTAAGAAATAAAGAGTGATGCCAATGGCTGTATCCCATTCGGAGGCACTTTTCTCAGATGTTAATGACAATTGGTGAGAAGAACTCGGTGCTGGACGACATCGACGCCAAAATCCTCGAAGAGGTCCGCGTCGACGCGCGCATCAGCTACCGGGATTTGGCCGAAAAGGTCGACTTAAGCGCGAACGCGGTGGCCGATCGCTTGCGCAGACTCGTGAAGTCCGGCGTGATCACGGGTTTCCATGCAGCCGTCGACAACGTCGCGGCCGGCCGAGGCATGCTCGCGCTTATCGACCTGAAGCTCGGCGCGAGTCAGACCCGGGCCGGTTTTGAAGAAGCGCTGCGCGGCATTCCCGGCGTTTTGAGCGCCATGCTCATGACCGGAAAGTCGGACTATCAACTGAGGGTTGCGTGCCGCGACGCCGCGGATCTCGACGCTCTCATCGGCACGCTGCGCGAACGAGCGGGCGCCGTCGACACGTATAGCCATGTCGTGCTTCGCGAGATCGTCTTCTAGCGAGCGTACTTGTCCTAGGATGCGGCGCGCGCCGAGCGGAATCCGCGGCTTCCACCTGTGAAAGGGGGCCGCATGTTCAAGGATCGCGTCGCAATCGTCACCGGAGGCACGCGCGGTATCGGCGCTGCCATCACTTCGTTGCTCGCGCGCAGCGGCGCCCACGTCGCCGCAGGCTACGCGCGCGACCGCACGCGCGCCGAAGAATTGCAGAAAACTCTGACCGCGGCCGGCGCATCGGTTTCGGTTCATCAAGGCAACGTCGGCGACGCGGACGACTGCAAGCGGGTGGTCGACGAAGTGCTTCGCGAGCGCGGCCACGTCGATTTCTTGATCAACAACGCGGGCATCACCATCGACAAGACCGTCCGGAAGATGACGGTTGAAGATTGGCACAACGTCCTGCGCGCAAATCTTTCCGGCGCGTTTTACATGACGAAAGCGCTGCTCGAGCACATGATCGAGCGCAAATTCGGCCGCATCGTCAACATCAGCTCGGTGATCGGCGAGACCGGCAATGTCGGGCAGGCGAATTACGCGGCGTCGAAATCCGGTCTCTTCGGCTTCTCCAAGAGTCTGGCGCTTGAGATGGCGCGCAAAGGAATCACCGTTAATTGCGTGGCGCCGGGGTTCATCGGCACGGAGATGGTGGAAGCGATTCCTAAAGCCGTGCTCGATACTGTCATCGAAAAAATACCCATGCACCGGCTCGGTACGCCGGACGAAGTGGCGCGCGTCGTCCGCTTCTTGCTGGAAGACGAGTCGGGATACATCACCGGTGCCGTTTACACCGTGAACGGCGGCCTTGATATGTGATCCTTTGTTACATCGCCGGTCGACAAAAGTCGTCGGGCGCCGAAATATTCGACCATTCCTCTTGACGCGCTAAGCGGGTGCTAGGTACACTTAGCGCATGACCGACACAAAACAATTGGCGCTCGCTGCTCGCGTCGCTATCGTCACCGGCGGAGCGCGCGGCATCGGCGCTGCGGTCGCCCGTAGACTTCTCGCCGACGGCGCCGCGGTTGCCGTCACCGGGTTGGCCTCCGATCACGACCGCGCCGAACTCCTTCGCGCATCTTTGCCTCCCGAATCGGCAAATCGATTTTCATTTCATCAGGGCGACGTCGGCGAGTTCGCGGACTGCGAGCGCGTGGTCGCTGAAGTCATCGCACAGCACGGTCACGTCGACATCCTCGTCAACAACGCCGGCATCACACAAGATAAGACGATCCGCAAGATGAGCGTCGAAGAATGGCATGCGGTGCTGCGCGTCAATCTCACGGGTCCGTTCTTCATGATAAAATCGGTGTTCGCGCAGATGCTCGATCGTGGATTCGGCCGCATCGTCAACATGAGTTCGGTCGTCGGCTTGGCGGGCAATTTCGGCCAGGCCAACTATGCATCGTCAAAAGCCGGGCTGCTCGGATTGACGAAAACGGCCGCGCTGGAAGGCGCTTCGAAAAACGTCACGGCGAACGCCGTCGCTCCGGGCTTCGTCGCAACGGATATGGTCGCGGCGATGCCGGCATCGGCCATTGCGGTCGCGGTCAGCCGCACGCCGGTGGGGCGACTCGCCGAGCCCGACGAAGTCGCACACCTTGTACGCTTCTTAGTCGACGAGCGCTCGGGATTCATCACCGGCGCCGTGGTCAGCATCAACGGAGGATGGTACATGTGACGGACCCGGCTGCGATGTTCGGCGCGATGCCGCCGCTTGAAGAATTCGCGTACGGCCTCGACGTGACCGGGGTCGATCCCGCTTCGCTCGGCGACGCTCTGCGGGCGGCCGTCAACGATGTCATGACCGATCCGGCTCGCCTCACGCTTTGGATGGGCACGCTCGCCATGTCCGAGCAGACCGCGGCCATGAACGCGCTGCGCCGTTTCGCAGGCGAAAGCGCTCAGCCGGCAGCTTCCCCGGAATCCGGCGACCGCCGTTTTGCCGACGATGCGTGGCGTTCCAATCCAATGTTGAGCTCGATGCTCGAGAGCTACCTCGTACGATCGCGCGCACTCGTTCAGCTCGTCGATCTTTCGCGGCTGCCCGAAGCCACGCGCCGCAAAGCCCGGTTCGCGGCGCGCATGGTCGTCGATGCGATGGCGCCCAGCAACGTACCCTGGCTGAACCCGACCGTCGTCCGGGAAGCCATGAACAGCGGCGGCGAAAGCCTCGTGCGCGGCATGGAGAACTTTCTGGAAGACGTGCGTTCCAACGAAGGACGTCCGCGACAGGTCGACGCGGGCGCGTTCGTGCTTGGCCGCAATATCGGCTGCACGCCCGGACGCGTGGTATTGCGGAACGAACTCATGGAATTGATCGCGTACGAGCCGCAAACACCGAAGGTATACAGCGAACCGATCTTGTGCAGTCCGCCGTGGATCAACAAATACTACATCATGGATCTTGCGCCAGGCCGTTCGTACATCGAATGGGCGGTGACCCACGGATTCACCGTCTTCTGCATCTCCTATCGAAATCCGGATGCGTCCATGGCGAAATACACGATGGACGATTACCTGCGGCTCGGCATCCTGAGCGCGATCGACCGGATCCAAGAGATAACGGGCTCGCCGCGCGTGAATATCGCGGCGCTCTGTCTGGGCGGCACGCTGGCTGTGCTCGCGCTCGCCTATTTCGCCGCCACGGGGCAGAGCAAGCGCGTCGGATGGACGACGCTCACAAACTCGCTCATCGATTTTTCCGAGCCCGGCGATCTGGGCGTCTTCACCGACGAGTCCTCGATCGCGCGCTTGGAGAAGCGCATGAACGAGCACGGCTATCTCGAAGCCGGCGCGATGGCGGGCACGTTCGATTGGATGCGCGCCAACGATCTCGTCTGGAACTACGTCGTCAGCAACTGGTACATGGGCAAGAAGCCGCCCGCATTCGACATCCTGGCTTGGAACGGCGACAGCACGCGGATGCCCGCCGCCATGCATTCGCAATATTTGCGGTCGTGCTATCTGCACAATCTGATCGTGACGCCAAACGCGTTCTCCATTCTCGATACGCCCATCGACCTCGGCACGATCAAGACGCCGATGTTCGTCTTGGGCGCCGAAACCGATCATATCGCGCCGTGGCGCTCCACATATCGCACCGCGCAGTTGACGGGCGGCGAGGCCACCTTCGTGCTCACTTCGAGCGGGCATGTCGCGGGCATCGTCAATCCACCGGGCAATCCGAAGTCCAGCTATTGGACGTCCGGCGTGGTGCGGAAGGACGTCGACGCGGACGCGTGGCGTGCGAACGCGACGCGCGCGACGGGCAGCTGGTGGGAGAATTGGGTCGCGTGGGCGCAGGCGCGCTCGGGCAAGCTGATCGCACCGCCCACATTGCCGCAAGGCGATCCGGCTCCGGGCCTGTACGTTCGCGATCAGCTCGGACCGCTGACCGGCCGCGGCGATGGCGAGCATCGCGCAGCAGCAAAACCTGTTGCTGGGAACGGCAAACGCAGCCCGGCGAAAATAGCGGACCGCGTTCCGGCGAAAAAAACCGCACCTCGTAAGAAACGATGACCGACAAGAAACTGCCCTGGAACGACCTTGGCGAGTTCATCCGCGCGCAGCGGGAGCTTGCCCATCTTTCGTTGCGTCAGCTCGCCGGGCTGACCAAGGTATCGAACCCATACTTGAGCCAGGTCGAGCGTGGCTTATACAAGCCGTCCGCGGAAGTCCTCAAAAGCATTGCAAGCGCACTTCAGATCTCGGCTGAGACCATGTACAACCAGGCCGGCCTGCTCGACGACGAGCCAGGCACCAAGGGCCACGATGCGGGACGAGTCGAGCAAGCCATCCACGGCGATTCGCGCTTGACGAAGGACCAAAAGGAGACGTTGCTCCGTATTTACCGGGGATTCACCCAACATACTTGACAAACATAGCGCGTGCTTGGTATACTTAGCGCAACACTAATAGTGTATCGAAGGAGCACCAAGCCATGAAAAATTATAACGAAATCGTCGCCAAGGTCCAAAGCGACGTCATCACCGCCGTCAAGCAGATCCAAGAGAACAGCCTTGCCGGTTTCGAGACCATGCGCGAGAACGCCACCGGCATCGTGTCCGGCAAGTCGCCCGCGACCATGATCGAGTCGATGCCGAACCCCACGCAAGTCATCGAGAACGCCTTTGGGTTCACCACCCAGATCCTCGAACTCCAAAAGGGCTTCGCCCTCAAGGTCGCCGAGCAGATGGTGAACTTCGCCAAGGCCGAGAAGATCGAGCTCGCGCACAAGTTCGACAAGGGCACGAAGTAACTAACCAACCCGTCTACATCGCAAAGCCGGCCCTTTGGGCCGGCTTTGTTTTTGGTATCCAAGCCCGAGGTCTTAGCGCTAACGGCTCCAATCGGCGAGTCTGTCGCGAAGGTATGATCCCAGGCTGTCGACCGCCACGCGCACCTGCGCTTTGGTGTCGCGGTCTCGCACCGTGACGTCGTGCTGTTCGAGCGAATCGTAGTCCACGGTGACGCATAGCGGCGTCCCGATCTCGTCTTGGCGATAGTACCGCTTCCCTACGTTGCCGGAATCATCAAAGGTCGTCCGCATCGACGGCCGCAGCGATTTTTCGATGGTGCGCGCCAGCTCGACGATGTCCGGTTTGTTGCGGACGAGTGGAAAGACCGCCGCTTTGTAGGGCGCGAGACGCGGGTGCAAGTGAAGCACCGTGCGATCGGCTTCGCGCTCGAACGCGTCGAGCAAGAAGACGAGCAGCGCGCGATCGACGCCGAGCGACGGCTCAATGACGGTCGGCAGATATTTCTCCTTCGACTCTTCGTCGAAGAACGCGAGGTCTTTGCCGCTCGCCGCGACGTGTTGCGTGAGGTCGAACGTACCGCGGTGCGCGATCCCTTCAAGCTCGCCCCAACCGAACGGAAAATCGTATTCGAGGTCGGTGGTGGCCTTGCTGTAATGGGCGAGATCCTTGCCGGCATAAGCGGTCTTGCGCAGGCGTTCGTGCTGCACGCCCAGCCGCATCCACCAGTCGAAGCGCTCGTTCACCCAATAGTCGTACCAGCGCATGGTCTCGGCTTCCGGTTCGGTCGGCACGAAATACTCGAGCTCCATCTGCTCGAATTCGCGCGAGCGAAAGATGAAGTTGCCCGGTGTGATCTCGTTGCGGAAAGCTTTGCCGATCTGCGCGATGCCGAACGGCGGCTTTTTCCGCGCGGTCTGGTAGGCCAGCTTGAAGTCGACGAAGATGCCTTGCGCGGTTTCGGGGCGCAGATACGCTTCGGACGACGCGTCTTCCATAGCGCCGATGGACGTCTTGAACATCATGTTGAACGCACGCGGTTCGGTGAGCGTCTTGTTGCCGCACGCAGGACACTGATCGCTCGTGAGATGGTCGGCGCGCCAGCGCTTCTTGCACGTCTTGCAGTCGACCATCTGGTCGTGAAAATTTTCGACGTGCCCGGATGCGCGCCATACAGCCGGAGCCATGAGAATGGCGCTGTCCAGCCCGACGACGTCGTCGCGCAGTTCGACGATGTCGCGCCACCATGCTTCGCGCACGTTGCGTTTGAGCTCGACGCCGACCGGCCCGTAGTCCCACGCGCCGTTCACGCCGCCGTACAGCTCGCTCGACTGGAAGATAAAGCCGCGGCGCTTGCACAGCGCCGTGATCTCTTCCATGGTGGGCTTCGGACGCAAAGCGGTAGGGGCCAAAGATCCTCCACTCAGTCGGCGGGTCTGCTCTGCCCATCCTTCGACGGTCTGGGCAACGATGCCCTCGCACGCCGCGCCGCCGCGAATTACGTCGGGGCGCGCAGCGCCCGCCAGATCTCCTTGACCGACGGCGGCTTTCCGTACATCAGTACACCGACGCGATACAGCTTGCCGGCGAAAATCGTGAGGCCCCATATCGTGATGATCGAAGCGCCGATCGAAATCACGATCTGCCACCACGGCACGCTGGACGTCGATATGCGTGTGAACATCAACATCGGGCTGACTAGTGGAATCATCGAACCCCACTTGACGAGGGGGATGTCCGGCTGCTGCAGCGCGAAGATCGCGAGGATGTAGGCCGCGATGAGCGGTGACATGAAGACCGTGCTGTATTGCTGCACTTCTTCCGGCTTCGAAAGCAGAGAACCGATGCCGGCGAAGATGGCCGCGTACGTGAAGAAGCCGAGGAAGAAGAACACGATCAGAAAGCCGAGCGTCGCCCACGGCACGCTCGGCAGGCCCTCCGAGAGAATGCGGTTCATCGCGGCCTGCGCTTGCGGTGATGACGCCGCGGCAGTAGTCGCGTTTTGCGCGGCGGCGCCTGCCCCGTAGAGCACCCCCGCGATGACGGCCGCGACCGCGGCAGCAACCGCGTTGATGGTAAGCTGCAGCAACGCAACCGCGCTAATACCGAATATCTTACCGGCGAGCAGTTGCGACGGCCGCACCGCGCCGATCATGATCTCCATGATGCGGTTGGCTTTCTCTTCGATCACGCCGGTGGCCACCTGCATGCCGTAGACGATGACGGCGATATACAAGATGACGAGCAAGAAATAGACGATGCCGATCGAGAAGAATTCGTCCGCCTCGTTCTTATAGCGCGTGTTCAGACTGTGCACTTCAAATTTGAACTTGAGCGATCTCTCGATCGCGGGGCGTTGCGGACCTGCATCGCCGAGCAACGCGGCTCGTTGCACCGCGTCGTGAATCGTGCCCGAATCCGACAGCGCGGACGATGTCTTCGGATAGTACGCGTACGCGAGATGATGATGCTCGTCGCGATATTCGACGAGAGCGGCGTCGTAGACGTCCTTGCCCATCTGAGACCGCACCGGTGGTGGCAAATCGGGTCCGTTCGCGTGCATCGAGGCGACCGTAAGAGCATCACCCGTCGATTTTAGCGACAGGAGCGTGTCCGCGGCTGACGTGGCATCCGGCGCGACGATCAACAGTCGTGTGGCATTGGAATGCGAGAACGAGCTGAGCACTTGCGGGAGCAGCGCGAGAAGGATGATGCCGACCGCGCCGAGCGCGGTGGCCCAGAGAAACGACTTCTGCCGGACCCGCTCGATGAACTCACGCCGGATGAGGATCCACGTGACGCTCATGCGCTTGCCTCTTCGGGCTTCACAGCGGCGATGTAGATGTCGTTCAAGGACGTGCTCACCGTGATCGTCTTCTCCGGATAGCCGCGTTTGATCTCACGCAGATTGCCGGCAAGCACTGCGCGTGAGCGGTCGATGATGCAGATGTCCTCGCACAATTCCTCGACCTGTTCCATGCGGTGGCTCGAGAGCATCACCGTCGTGCCGCGTGCGACGAGATCGCGGATCGAAGCCTTCACCACTTGGACGTTGATGGGGTCGAAGCCGGCGAACGGCTCGTCGAGCACGAGCAGGGGCGGTTCGTGCACCACTGCGGCGATGAACTGCACTTTCTGCTGGTTGCCCTTGGAAAGCTCCGTCGGCACCGACTGGAGCTTGTCGGTCAGGTGAAGCGCGGTGGCCAATTCGTCGATGCGCTTCTTAGCGTTCACATCGGCGACGCCGTGTAGGCGCGCCAAGAACATGAGCTGATCGATCACCTTCATCTTCGGATAGAGGCCGCGCTCTTCGGGCAAATATCCGAACGTGCGGCGCGAATCGCCGTCCACGCGCTTTCCGTCCCAGCGCACTTCGCCGCTGTCGGGCGTCAAGATGTCGAGGACCATCCTGATCGTGGTGGTCTTGCCCGCGCCGTTCGGCCCCAGCAGGCCGAATATGGTGCCCCGCTTGACCAAAAACGATAGGTCGCTGACGGCCGTGACCGCGCCGAATGACTTGGAGATCCGGTCGACTTCAAGCATGTGTCCCTTTCTAGGTTTGCGCGCGATCGACGCGCAATTGGCCGCAGGCTCCCAAACTAGTCCGAGTCACCGTCACTTTAGTCCTCGACAAATTCCAGGAAGCCGTCGGAAGCCCGCCGCTCCATACGACCCGGCTTCCCATTAACGCTCGTAGCGTAGCTGAATACAGTTTTGAATGGTTCGCCGGCGCTGAAATCTTCGCAAACTGAGGCCCAGCATCGGTCCCATATCTCGGCCGTACCCGAAAGGACGGGCCGCCCATCGTCTCCCGTTTCCATCGAGTCGATTACCGCCTTTATTTCGTCCTGTGGCCCGATTTCGTACCAATTCACCAAATAGTCGCGCGCAGCCGCAAACGCTTCAATTCGTGTGGATAATTTTCGTGACCCGACGACTTCGGTCCAGTCGTCAAGCATCGCCGGATCGATGCTGCGCTGGCCGTCCGAGCTGAGGGACATGCCGCTAACCAGTACCATCAGGTCTTCGTATCGCGTTTGGTTGTAAATCGATTCAAGAAAGAGATGTGTCGCGACGTAAGCTCTGATGTGTTCGTTTTCTTGCATGTTGATAATCCGCCTACCACGGTCTCATCGAACGGCCGCGGACTTAGGCGCCCGTTTAACGTCGACTCTTAGTTGGCCGCAGGCGGCGGCGATGTCCGAACCCATCGTGTGACGGATCGTGGAGGGCACACCGCGCTCGCGCAACATCTCTTGAAAGCGTCGCATGACGGCCGGCGTCGAACACCCGAACGGTGCGTCGGTGGCATTGTACGGAATGAGGTTGACATGATGCAGCGGACCGCCGAGAAGGTCCGCCAATTGTTTGGCATCGTCTGGCCGGTCGTTGACGCCGGCGAGCATGAGGTATTCGTAGAATACCTTGCGATTCGTGGCTCCGATGTACTCGCGTACCGCTTTCATCAAGACGGCGATCGGCCACTTCTTGTTTATCGGCATGATCTTCGTGCGCAGCGCATCGTCGGGCGCATGCAAAGAGATGGCGAGATTGACCTGGACGCCTTCGCCCTTGAAGCGTTCGATGCCGGGCACGACCCCGGCGGTTGAAATGGTGATGTGCCGCGCGCCCAGGTTGAAGCCGTCGCCGTCATTGAGCAAGGCGACTGCGTCCATGACCGCGTCGTAATTGAGGAACGGCTCACCCATGCCCATGAACACGAGGTTGGTGAGCGCCTTGTTCTCATCGCGGGCGCGCCGCGCCACGAACACCGCCTGGTCGAAGATCTCTAAAGACGTCATGTGGCGGAAAAAGCCACCCTGCCCGGTGGCGCAGAAATCGCATTTGAGCGCGCAGCCCGCTTGCGAAGAGATGCACGCCGTGGTCCGGCCGCCTTTATGGCGCATCAGCACGGCCTCGATCTCTTTGCCGTCTGCCAGCGCGAACAAGAATTTCGTGGTCTGGCCGTCGCCGGACGTCGCCTCGTGCGCGAGCTCGATGCTCGCGAGCTTCATCTTCTCCGCAAGCGCGATTCGCATCGCGGCCGGGAGGACGGTCAGTTCAGCGAAGCTTCCGCGCAGTTCTTTCGCCGCGGCGCGATAGATCTGCGCAAGGCGGTAGCGGGGCAGCGCGAGCGCTTCCGTCAACGCCTGCGCCGAATCAAAACCCGCTTCTGAGGCGCGCGACGACCACCAGATAGCGCCGGCATCGCGTTGCCCGGCCGCTGGTTTCGCATGGCGGGCACGCGGTGGACGTGCAGGTTGTTTGACCGGTCTCGTAAGTGCGACGGCTGGTTGTGTCAAGCGTTCAAAGATCTCCGAACGTGAGCTGCGCGGCGGTCGCGCTTTGTTGATCGTTCGGCGACGTGCCGGCATTTTCCGGCCCAGTAGAAGCGGCGGCTGAGGACATGGCGTCAAGACGTTCGCGGACGGCGAGCAGATCGGCATAGACCAGTTTCTTCACCGCGTTCATCTCGCCGCCGGTAAGACGCAGAATGTATGCCGGATGAAAGGTCACCATGAGGTCGATTCCGGCCGGTCCGGTATACCAAATGCCGCGTTGACGGGTGATCAAAAACGCGGGTCCCAGAAACGTCTTTGCCGCCGGCGCGCCGAGGGCGAGAATGATCTTCCCCTGCACGATCGCGAGCTCCCTATCGAGGTACGGCCTGCAGTTCGCCAGCTCTTCCTGCATCGGCGCGCGGTTTTTGACGCGCCCTTGTTCGACGAGCGTAGCTCTGCATTTTATCGTGTTGGTGATGAACACGTCTTCGCGGCGAAGATCGATCGCCGCCAGCATCTTTGTGAGCAGCTCCCCGGCGCGGCCGACGAACGGCGCGCCGACTCGATCCTCGTTTTCGCCGGGTCCCTCGCCGATGACGACCAGGCGTGCTTGCGGGTCGCCGACGCCGCAGACCACTTTCGTGCGGGTCGAGCCGATCGCGCATCGCCGGCATGCGTCGACTTCTGCGTGCAGTCCGGCAAGCGCTTCGGCGCGGTCCCCGCTCACGGAGTGACCACGGCGCGTCGGACCAAGAGTATCACGCCGGCGATCAGCGCGAGCGCGACGACGTAGCGGCCGACGAGCGCCGCACTTAGCGAGTAGTACCACCGATAGCCGTGGCGTTTGATCCAGTAGAGGCGCCGGCTGCGCTGACGCCAACCGAGGACGCCGGCCGCTCCCCACGTCTTCTTCGAGCCGCCTTTCTCGCCGCCGTGCACGGCGACGCATTGCGGCAGATAGACGAGGCGCAGTCCCGCGTCGCGCAGACGGTGGGCGAAATCGATCTCCTCGTGGTAGAGGAAATAGCGCTCGTCGAAACCGCCGAGCGTTTTGAAGACGTCGGCGCGGATGAACATCGCGGCTCCGATCACGAGATCCACGTCGCGCTCGGAAGCATAGTCCCATTGGCGCAGCGCGTAACCGTTGGCCTGTTTGGCGAACATCGGCAAGTCGCCGAGCGCCGAGCTGCGCAAGAATGCCTGCCACCAGGTATCGAATTCGCCGCACGATTCCGCCGCAGTGCCGTCTTCGTTCAGCACCTTGCAGCCGCACATCGCGACCCCGGGATTGGCGTCCAGATACGCGACGGCGTTGGCGAGCAGACCGGGTTTAGCCCGCGCGTCGGGATTGAAGAAGAAAAGCACGGGCGCAAGCGCGCGACGGGCGCCGATGTTGCATCCTTTGGCGAAACCGAAATTCGCGCCGTTCTCGACGACGATGGCCCCCGGATACGCCGCACGCGCGCGCGCGACCGAATCGTCGGCGGACCCGTTGTCGGAGACGATGACTTGCGCAAAGCCGGGATCGGCCATCACTTCGGGCAGAGCTGCGAGGGAGCGCAGGCAGGCATCGAGCTCGTCCGCGGCGTTGAACGAAACCACGATGACGGATACTTTAGGCATCGGTCAGGCGTTCGCGAGAAAAGAACGAGCGCCATTTCTGGCGCTCGTGATTCGACGACGCATCGTCGGCCGTTAGGAGGCCTTTTCAACCGCCAGGGGGGCGGTCTCGTCCAGTGCGTTGAGGGCGTCGAGGATCATGCTTAACGGTATGCCGTAACCCTCGCTCACTTGCTCGATGGTCTCGAATTCCGAGATCGCGCAGTTGGAGCAACCTCCCAGGTGGAAGTTCGCGAAGACCACTCTAGCACCAGGGTGCAGAGCGAATGCTTCGCCGACCGTAAGGTCTTGGTGAAAACGTGGACTGTCTGTACTGACGGCGACCACCCCCCTTTCCCCGTCGTGCTCGCACATTTGTCTGTATCTAGCGAGCCGCGGGATTGATACGCGTGAGTATTTCGGGCGGGTCTCTTGTCGAACCTTCATCGAGCGCTCGTGTGTGATATGAAGGGCGGTCGTACCGCCTCCCGAACTCGTCCCGCGTGAGTGCGCTTTCGGCTTCTGTGATTGCGCCTGAAATCGTTGTCGTCGCGCATGATGAGCTCGGAATCGACGTGTGCCGACAGCTCGCCAAGACCGGCAAGCGCGTGGTCGCCATTTGGGCCGGTAGCGAAAATTCCACCCCCGCGTTCGCGTTCGAATCCGTTCCCGTCGTCACCGGCGACGCGCGGCGCGCCGACGTCCTGCAAAGCGCCGGCGTGACGGACGCCGATACGCTGCTCGCGATCACGGGCGACGATCAACTCAACGTGCGCGTAGTGCTCTCGGCGCGCGATATCAATCCAAACATCCGCGTCATCATCCGGCAGTTCAATCGCCGGCTCGGCCGCAAGATCGCTCAAGTTTTGCCGAATACCGAGTCGGTGAATCCGGAAAATTTCGCGGCAGCGACCTACGCCGCGGCGGCGCTCAACTCGGCGGTTTATCACGCGCTCGAATTTCCTCGATTCTCGGAGCGCCTGGTCGCGTTTTGCCGCGGCACTCCCCAGCAGCTCGGCTGCCCGGACCGCACGATAGGAGGCATGGAGCATCAGTTCGGCTGGCACGTGCTCGCCGTTGACGGCGCTAGGTTTCCCGACGCCGGCGTTATGCCCGGGCGCGACGCCGTCATCAGCATCTTCGCGCCGCTCGCGTCGGCTCCGTCGATCCCGGCAGCGCCGCAGCCTGGGGACGAAAACGCCGCCGCAGACAAGGGCTCCGCGAGAAACCCTCGGCGACGGCGCAATCGTCTCCTAGGGCTCCGGTATATGCACATCGATCCTATCCTCGCGCTGCTCGCCACTTTCTTGCTCGCGCTCATGATCGGTTCTACGTCGTTCTACCATCAAGTCACTGGACTCAGCGTCCTCGACGCCGTCTATTTCGTCGTCAGCACCGCGACGACGACCGGCTACGGCGACATCGCGATGCGCGATGCCTCACCGGCCGCGAAGATCGTGGATATCGTCTTGATGATCGGCGCGCTCGCCACCACGGGCGTGCTCCTCGCCTATCTCACCGCGGCGATCACGAAGCGGTCTTTGGATTTCGCGGAGGGCCGTCATCCGATGCGCGACGCGGGCCACTTCGTCGTTTGCGGATTCGGCAATGTCGGCGCGCGCGTGGTGGCATACCTGTTGCACGCGGGCCGTCGAGTGGCCGTCATCGACAAGAATCCGGATCCTGCTCTCGCCGCCGAAGCGCGCTGGCGCGGCGTCCACGTGATGACGGCCAATGCGACGAGCGATTCGGCCATCAGCATGGCGCGGGTGGCCGACGCGGAAGGTGTTCTCGCGCTGACCGACAGCGACTCGGTCAACTTGGAGATCGCGCTGTCGGCGATGGATGTCGCACCCGGCATTCCCATCGTGATGCGCATCCGGGAACATTCCGTGGCGAAATCACTAGAACGCCATTTCAATCTTCGCGCGTCGTATGCGTCCGCGACGCTCGCGTCATCCCTCGTTGCCGGCCTCGCTCTCGAACGCGGATCGCGCGGCACGATCGACGTGGCCGGCGCGCAGTGCACGCTCGTTCAGCGGCGCGCGGACCAAACACCGATTGCTGACGGCGACATCGTGCTCGACGCGCGCGACGGCTTCGTGCTCGTCTTGCGCAAGCCCGCGCCCGGCGCTTCGCCCCTATCCGATCGTTGATATTATGTAGCGAGTCGCCGGTTGGCGCGGGAAGACTCCGCTAGCGAGGAGTCCGTGCTTTGCCGACGCGAACGAGCGTCGACATGCGCTTCACAATCGTTTCGATCACGGTCGCCGCCGTGCTGTTCGCCGCGGCTTCGCCCGTCATCGCAGCCGACGCTCCGATGACGCTCGTCCTGGACGCGCGCGACGCCACGCATAATATCTTGCACGTCCGCATGGAAGTCCCGGTGCATCCGGGTCCGTTCACGCTCGTCTATCCGGAGTGGATTCCGGGCGAACACGGACCCACGGGTCCTATCAGTTCGGTCGCCGCGCTTCGCGTCACAAGCGGCGGAGCCTCAGTGCCGTGGCAACGCGACCTCGTCGACCTATACGCGTTTCATCTCGACGTGCCGACGGGCGCGTCGTCGCTCAACGTCTCGTTCGACCAGTTGATCACGTCGCAGGATCCCATGGCGACGCCCAATCTGCTGATCATCAACTGGAATCGCGTGCTGCTCTACCCAGGCGGATCGCACTCGGACGACGTCAGCGTGAAACCCAGCATTCTGCTTCCGGCGGGTTGGGACTACGCTACCGCGCTAGCCGGCGGGCAGCGCAATGGCGACACCGTCGCCTTTGACCGCGTGAGTCTCTCAACGCTCGTCGACTCGCCGCTCGATGCAGGGCGGTACTTCCGCCGCTTCCCGCTCTTGGAATCCGCCGGTTTTTCGAACGAGCTCGATTTCTTCGCCGATCAAGCGCGCGACCTGGAAGTGGCGCCCGAAATCGTGCAAGACTACAAGAATCTCGTGGCCGAAACCGACGCACTGTACGGAGCGCGCCACTGGTCGAACTACCATTTCTTGTTGACGCTCAGCGACAAGATCCCGTTTCAAGGAATCGAACACCATCAGTCGAGCGACAACCGTGCTTCGGACGACTACCTCACAAATGCCGACGCGCTCAAAGACGCGCCGGACTTGCTCCCGCATGAGTTCTCGCACTCGTGGAACGGCAAGTACCGCCGGCCCGCAGATCTCACCGTGCCGGATTATCAGCAGCCTGAGAAGACCGACCTGCTCTGGGTCTACGAGGGTCTGAACCAGTATCTCGGCGACATGCTGTCATTCCGCTGCGGCCTTGTCTCCCCGTCCGAATATCCCGAGTATCTCGCCAACCTCTACGCCGAGCTGGACAACGAACCCGGCCGGTTGGCGACCCCGCTCGTGGACACCACGATCTCGGCGCCCTATCTATACTTGGCGCCCGCCGAATGGGCGTCGCAGCGCCGGACCTCAGGCGACTTCTACACTGAGGGCGAGCTCGTGTGGCTGTCCGCCGACGCGATCATCCGCACGCGATCGCACGGAACGAAATCGCTCGATGACTTCATCAAAGCGTTCGACGGCCAGCGCACGACGCCGCCGATGGTGGTGACGTACGACCGCCAAGATGTCGTCAACGCCCTCAACGCCGTGCAGCCCTACGACTGGGCGGGCTTCTTCCAGAAATACGTCTACGAGGTCGCGCCTCACCCGGTTTCGTTAGGGATCGACCTTGCCGGGTATAAGCTGGTTTGGACAACCACGGAGAACACGTGGGATGCGCTCGACGAATCGGTCGGACAAACGCATCACTTCGACTACACGCTCGGCTTCAACACCGACGAGAACGGACATATCGCGGACGTCTTGCAGGGCTCGCCGGCCGCAAACGCCGGCATGGGAGCGGACACTTCCATCGTCGCCGTCGACGGCCGAAAGTACAGCCCGGATGTGCTGCACGCGGCCATCGCGGCGGCGAAGAGCTCGCCGCGGTCCATCGAGCTGATCACGGTGAGCGACGACCAGTACCGGACCATCGCGATCGACTATCATGGCGGCGAGCGATATCCGCATCTCGTCCACATCGCGGGCACGCCCGATCTCTTGGCGGCCATCATGGCACCAAAGTCACACCACTGAGGAGAAACGCAAATATGCTACGACGCGCAGCAATCATGCTTACGGCACTCGTCGCGCTGACCGCGCTCCTGTCGCCGCTTCCGGCAGCGGCTGTCGATAAGATCTGGGTGGGTTATGTCGTTCACGTCTCGACCGACAACATCAAGGTCATCAACAGCGAAGGAACGCAGACGTCGAGCTTCTTGATCCTGCCCAAATTCAAACAAGTCTTCTCCGGCGACGGCAAGACGACATATCAAATGGCCCAAGTGAAGCGCAACATGCTGGTGAAGGTGTACTACGACCAGAACCTTCTCGGTGCGCGGCATGCGGACAAGATCCTCGTGCTCAACGACAACGGACAAATCCAACACCGGTCCTGACCGTCCGTCTATTGTAGGAGGGCAAGCATCGCTTGCCCATGGGTGAGCGTTGCTCACCCTCCTACAAAACAACGAGGCCGAGGATAAACCTCGGCCCCACATTAGATCTCTGCGGGGCCGGCGAAATTTTACGAGGCGCGGCGGCGTTGCTGCAGATACGCCCACATGAACGGATCCAGTTTGCCGTCCAGCACGCCCGCCGCATCGCTGATCTTCACTTCGGTCCGATGGTCGTTCACCATCGTGTACGGCTGCAGCGTGTACGATCTGATCTGACTGCCCCATTCGATGGCGCTCTTCTGTCCGCCGAGGCTTGCAAGTTTAGCGGCGCGCTCCTCGCGCTCTCGCTGCGCCAGTTTTGCGGCCAGCATCTTCATCGCGCGGTTGCGGTTGGCCAACTGCGAGCGCTCAGTCTGGCACGCGACGATGATGCCGCTAGCCTTGTGGGTGATGCGGATCGCGCTCTCCGTCTTGTTGACATACTGGCCGCCCGCGCCGCCGCTCTTGTATGTTTCGATTTCGATTTCGTCCGACCGGATCTCGGGCGCCTTGTCCGCTTCTTCAAGCTCGGGTGTGAGATCCACCGAGGCGAACGACGTGTGCCGGCGTTTTGCAGCATCGAACGGCGAGATGCGCACGAGCCGGTGGACGCCGCGTTCGCTCTCGAGATAGCCGTAGGCATTGCGGCCTTGGACGAGCAGCGTCGCGCTTTTCAATCCGGCTTCGTCGCCATCGAGACTGTCCACGATCTCGGCGCGATAGCCGTGCTGCTCCGCCCACCGCAAGTACATGCGAAGAAGCATCGACGTCCAGTCGCACGCTTCGGTGCCGCCGGCGCCCGCATGAATGCTGAGGATCGCGTCGTGGGAATCGTACTCGCCATCGAGCACGGCGGTCATCTCGGCGTCGTCGACCCGCTTTGCCAGCGCGGTGACCTCTGCGGTCACCTCGGCTTCGAACGCGGCGTCCGTATCGCTCAACCCGATAAATTCGGCGAGCTCCGCGGATTTCGACGCGAGGACCCCAAGCGGGTCGACATCGGCTTTGATGTCGGCCAGTTTCTTCATGTGTTTCTGCGCGGATTGGGCGTCATCCCAAAACGCCGGGTCGTGGGTCTGGAGTTCGAGTTCGTTTATTTCGCGGAGCTTGCCGGCATAGTCAAAGCCGCACCTGAAGGGTTTTCAGGCGATCGTCGATGCGCGCGAGGTCGGTCTTCAATTGTTCGTTCATGCTGCTCCCTAAGCGCCGTGGCACTTCTTGAATTTCTTGCCCGATCCGCACGGACACGGATCGTTTCGTCCGACCCGCTCGTTCTCGGCTTTGCGCACCGGCTGCCGCGGGCCGCTATCGTCGCGGTTCGAGCGCAATTGTTCGAAGCGCCGGGCCGCGCCGGCGTCCAGTGGCAAGCTCCGGTCGACGCCGGCCGGCTCGAACGGCGCCCCGTTGCCGCGACGAGCGCCGGCGGTGGCCAGCGCTTCCTCGCCGGCATCGGTCGTGAGCGACTCGAGCGGAGTCGGAGGAGGCGGCGGCTGGACGACGATGTGGAAGTCATCGCCCTGGTACATCGCTTGCAGAAAATCGTCTTGGATAACGACCTTGAGGTCTTCGAACAGTTCGAATGCTTCTTTTTCGTACTCGACGCGCGGATCTTTTTGACCCCAGCCGCGCAGACCGATTCCCTGCTTGAGACTGTCCATCGTGTAGAGATGGTCGATCCAAAGCCTGTCGACGATCTGGAGCATCGTGCCGCGTTCGAGCCCGCGAAGGCCCTCGCGCAAACCTTGTTCTTCTAGCTGCGGATAGTTCTTCACCATCCGCTCTTCCTTTTCGGTGTAGATGAGATCGCCTTCGCGCGCGAGCAACTCGACCATCTCTTCTTTTGCGAGCGGCTGCAGTTGTTCGGGAGTGACGCGCTTGGCTATCCCGCGCACGGACTGGTCGAGCTCCGTGATGATGCGGGCGCGGTCCCATTCGTGCGGATGGATGTTGTCGGCGCAGTTGCCATCCACCGCCAATTGCGCTTTGAGCCCCACGATCTCGGCGATGGACGGGCGCAGATCGAAGCCTTCGAGAACGCGCCGCCGTTCGGCATAGATCACGGTGCGCTGCTTGTTCATGACGTCGTCGTATTCGAGGACGTGCTTGCGGCTCTCGTAGTGATGAGCTTCGACTTTCTTCTGCGCGTTCTCGATGCTCTTCGTGAGGATGCCTGCCTCGATGGGCGTGTCGTCTTCGAGCTTGAACAGCGGCGACTCCATGATGTTCTTGATCCGGTCGCCGCCGAAGATGCGCATCAGTTCGTCGTCGAGGCCCACGTAGAAGCGTGATGAACCGGGATCGCCCTGGCGGCCCGACCGGCCGCGAAGCTGATTGTCGATGCGCCGCGATTCGTGCCGCTCGGTGCCGATGATGTGAAGACCGCCGACGTTTGTGACCCCATCGCCGAGCTTGATGTCCACACCGCGGCCCGCCATGTTCGTCGCGATCGTGACCTTGCCGGGCAGGCCGGCGTCCTTGATGATCTCGGCTTCCTTCTCGTGGTATTTCGCGTTGAGCACATTGTGCGGGATGCCGCGCTTGCCGAGCATGGCCGCCAGCCGTTCGGATTTTTCGATGGAGCGCGTTCCCACGAGCACCGGCTGACCGGCGGCATGACGCTCGACGATCTCGTTGATGACGGCCTTGAATTTTTGATCTTCGTTCTTGTAGACGACGTCGTCATTGTCTTTGCGCGCGACCGCGACATTCGTTGGGATCATCAGCACGTCGAGGCCGTAGATCTCGCGAAATTCGCGCTCCTCGGTCTTGGCGGTACCCGTCATGCCCGCGAGCTTTCCGTAGAGGCGGAAGTAGTTCTGGAAGGTGATCGTGGCGAGCGTCTGATCCTCGCTCTTCACCTTGATGCCTTCCTTCGCTTCGATCGCCTGGTGGATGCCGTCGGAATAACGGCGGCCGTGCATCAGGCGGCCGGTGAACTCATCCACGATGATGATCTGGCCTTCTTGCACCACGTACTGTTCGTCTTTTCGGAACAGCTCTTTGGCTTTGAGGGCTGCCTGCAGTTGATGCGTGAGCTCGAGGTTGGTCGTATCGTACAAGTTTTGCACGCCTAGCAGCCGCTCTGTCTTGGCGACGCCCTTCTCTGTGATGGGCACCGCGTGCATCTTCTCATCGACCGTGTAGTCCTCGTCCTTCACGAGCTGCGGCATGATGTTGCGCGCGAATTGCTCGTAGAGGTGCGTCGCATCTTTGAACCCTGGACCGAGGATGGCTTCAGGCGGGCCGCTGATGATCAGCGGCGTACGCGCTTCATCGATGAGGATCGAGTCGACCTCGTCGACGATGGCGTAGTGAAGCTCTCTTTGCACGCAATAGTCGATGCGCGGCGCCATGTTGTCGCGCAAATAATCGAAGCCCGCTTCGTTGTTGGTGACGTAGGTGATGTCGCTCGTGTAGGCGGTGCGCCGTTCCTGCGGCGGCAAGAAGTGTTGGATGATGCCGACGGAAAGACCGAGCGACTTGTACACCGGGCTCATCCACTCGGCGTCGCGTTTGGCTAGATAGTCGTTGGAGGTGACGAGGTGGACGCCTTTGCTCAAGAGCGCGTTCAGATAGATCGGCAGCGTCGCGACGAGCGTCTTTCCCTCGCCGGTCCGCATCTCGGCGACTTTTCCTTCGTGCAGTACCATGCCGCCGATGAGCTGAACGTCGAAATGACGCATCGAGAGCGTGCGGCGTGCCGCCTCGCGGCAGACCGCGAACGATTCGATGAGGAGATCGTCGAGCGTGGCGCCTTGGCTTAGACGCTCGCGAAACTCGACCGTCTTGCGCGCGAGATCCTCGTCGCTGAGCTTTTCGATCTGGGGCTCGAGCTCGTTGATGCGCAGCGACTTCTTTCGCAGGCGCATGACTTCGCGGTCGTTGCCATCGACCCACGATTTGATGGTGGTGAATACGGACACAGGTGAGCAGACCTCCGGAATGGGTGCGAATGCGGCATGGGAAGCCGCAGCGCTAGCGCCGGAGCTGCGTGGTCAGCACGACGGGGACGATTTGCGGTGCGAGCCAGTCGGCCACCGCTGCTTTTGGGTGCCGGTCGGTCCGTGATGATTGATGTGGCGCTCGTCCAGCCGCGGTGAACGCCGAACAC
>DATCBN010000082.1 GCA_036511855.1 Candidatus Eremiobacteraceae bacterium
AATCCTGCGGAAGGCGTGTAGGAAACATAGGCGGATGAAATCGCGGCAAGCGACGTGACATCGCCGCCATCGACGACAAGATGCACGGTCGACGGATCGACCGACGACGAGTTGCCGCTCAGACGCGCGTAGATTTGCGGATACGTCGAGCCGACAACGGAGTCGGGAGCCGGCCGCAAGTCATCGACGGTCGGCGGTGCGACAGGGAGTGACGGGCCGTAACCGCCGGAAACGTCGTTCGGATTTGCGTATGCGCTGGAAGCTGGAAGCGTCGGGCCGCCGGATGATGCGACGAAGTTGCCCGTGGCCTCGCCGGTTACGATGGCGATCGTATTCGAACTCGCATCGTAGTCGGTGTCGACGTGGAAAGCTTGCGTCAAGAAACGCAACGGCACTTCCAGGCGGCCGGCGAATTCTTTTGGAGCGTAATCCATCGCCATGTGCGCGCCGTCCACCCAAGCCACTTGCGATCCGGAGTAGACCTTCGCCTCGACGCCGCGCCACTGGATATCGGCAACGCCTGCGGTCGCGTCGAACGTTACTTGCGCGCCGAGCTGCTGAAGGATGCGCAGCGGCACGAACATGCGGCCGCCGTCGCCGATGGCCGGCACGTCGGACGTCACCTGATGGCCATCGACGTACACCGATGGCGGCGACGCTAACGCCGGCGCGGCAAACGCCAGCAAGGCGAGTGCTGCGATGAAGATGGATAGTTTGCGCATGGGATTTCACCCGAGTGAGCCGCCGCATCGGCGGCAGGTCGTGCCCTACCGGACTATTTCGCGAGCGGCGCGAGCGCGACCCCTCCCTGCGACCGCATATGAAAACGTCTTTTGTAGGAGGGCAAGCATCGCTTGCCCACGTCCAAATATAGCAACGCAAGCAGCGCTTCGCGCGAGGGCGCATCGCAAACTCCGACCGCTTCACGATCAAGTCGAACGATTGGTTGTCGCCCGCGAGTCAGGTTTAGTCGTCGACGGCGACTCCGGTCGTACTGCCAAACGGGTCGCCGGACACTTTACCCACGACCGGGCCACCAGGGTAGAGATATTCCACTGTTTCATTCCGTTGGGTGCCGGCGACGAACAAGTGATGATCCTGCTCGTTTATGGCAAGCCCGAGCGGGCCGTGCGTGACGGGCAAAGTCGACGGTTCTGGATTTGGCAGCTCGAATGTGTCGGCTGTGTTGTTCGCCCAATCGTTGATAAGGAGATTGCCGGAAGCAGCGATGGCCATCCCACCGGGGTAGTTGAGCGATACGCCGGCAACTTGGGTTTGCGCGCCGCACACACCGGCCGGGCACGACATTGACCAGACAACGCCCATGTTCGAGGTGGCGTCGATGTCGTCGAAGTAGACCGTGCCATTTCTCGCAACCGTGACGTATCCGCCGTACAATGAATTCGTCATCGGATAGTTTCCGACGAATCGGCCACCAATCCACGTTGAAATGGAACCGGCGACGGCGCCATCAATCGAGCGCAAGTTGCTGGCAATGATGGTTCCGTCTTTGGCTACCGTGACGTCTACCGGATATTCGCCGGCACTGCGATCGAAGTACGTGGCGTACGCATGCATCCGAGCTCTGTGGTAGACGCGTATTTCGCCGAAGTAGGTGTCAGCCACGTAAAGGTCGTGCGTAGCGTGATCTACGTACAAGCCCTCCGGGCCGCCCAAATACGACGCTATCCGGCCGCACGGTGCGTGGCCCTTCAGTTTTCCGGCGTAGATGTTGATAACATTGTTGTTGAAATCGGATATATATTTAATTGAGCCCCTTTTTGGGCAAGCATAGAAGCTGGCATGATGTCGACCGCTGCGCGAGCCGGTTCTTTGCAGCGTGGACTGGTTGAGTATGTCCGCGAGAGGACCAGCGAGAGGACCGGCGAGAGAACGCGGGCCACCCGGTAGCGCCCCCGGCTTGGGTGGAACGGCCGAAAAACTTCCGCTCGAGCAGCCGCAGAGCAGTGAAATCGCTACCACTACCGTCAGCGCTTGAAGCGGTAGGAAAATACGCATTGGATCCTCCCTCGATATTAGGATCGCGTGATCGCTTTAGCGTAACAAACCGCGGCACCGATGCGCAAGTCCTAGACTTTCGATCGACGGTTGCATCCGCAGCCCGGAAACGTGGTTTAAGCGGATGGTTTCGGAAGCGTCGCGCGGGGTTGGCAGGCCCGTAACGTCACCCTCCTGGAACAATGCTCGACGGTTCGCGGACCAAACAACTGGTTTCCGGTTGGAGGTTGGGAAAATGCGCATTCGAGCGGGGCTATACGTTCTTGCGGCCTCGACACTTGTCGCGAGCTGTTCGAATCAATCAACGACGAACCATACGGCGCCCATGCCGGCAGCTCAATACCATGTTTCGGCTAGAAACCCCGGCGGCCAAGTGATATCCGTGGCGAACTACAAAGGCAACTCGATCACGTCATATCCGGCGACGTCCCACGGCCATCGTGTACCCACCTCCATCCTTAGCGGCTCGCTCACACAGATCATTGGCCCGCTTGCGGTGGATCTAGACCCGGTTGGGAATATCGCCGTGTTAGGTCTGAATATTGTCAACATCTTTCCAGCGGGCTCAAATGGCAACGTCCCACCCATTCATCAGATTGCAGGACCAGCTACTCTGATCAACACCGCCGAATCCATGACGATCGATCATCGGGGCCATATCTTTGTAGCCGGCGAATCAATGACGATCGTCCATCAAGGTAATATCTTTGTAGCCGGATCGGCAAGTCAACCTTACATTTTGGAGTTTTCCGGCTTGGAATTCGGCAACGTGGCGCCGATCGCGGTTATCCAGGGATCAAATACCGGACTCGGGGCCCCGGCAGCCATGACCGTTGATGCCAGCGACAATATCTACGTGGCAAACGCGGGTCAGGGCACCGCGATCCTCGGCTTCAAAGCCGGCTCGAACGGCAATATAAAACCATTTGTTAACATATCTGGCAGCAACACGTGTCTCCAAATCGACGGAGGCATCGCGATCGACCAACTAGGGAATATTTTTGTCACGTGCATCCCTTTTTCGCCCCGTCGATCTTCCATTCTCGAATTTGCCGCCGGCGCAAACGGCAACGCCACCCCGATTGCCGTTATCTCAGGGCCGAACACGAAACTCAATAATCCGAGCGGCGTAGCGATTGACGCCGAAGGCCGGATATACGGATTGGACTATGTGAGCAACTCCATCGAAGTCTTTGCGCAAGGAGCTAACGGAGACGTGAAGCCGGTTCAGCGAATTCTCGACCCCCACGCCCGGCTGAGACGTCCAATTGCGGTGATCGTACATTGACCGTGGGTGAGCGATGCTCACCCTACTACACAGGAGACTGAGAGTCGGCCGGCCGCGGGAGGACCCACTGCACGCAGATGCCCTGCACCACCAGCGTGAAGATCACCACCGCGAACACCATCGTCGTGAGGAGCTCGCGCTGCGGAGCGTCGATCGGCAAGCTCAGCACAAGCGCTGTTGAGAGCGCGCCGCGCAGCCCGCCGACCGCGATCACATGTTGCCAACGGCCTGGCAGCGGCGAACCCAGTGCGCCGCAGACCGGAGCCAATCCATAGACCGTCGCTGCGCGGCCGGCGATGACTGCGAGGATCGCCCACCCGGTTGCAGGCCAGGCGGCCACCAACGCATTTACGT
>DATCBN010000083.1 GCA_036511855.1 Candidatus Eremiobacteraceae bacterium
ATAGCGTGATTTGGGAACTCGTGTCATCGGCGAACCGATGCGCGAACGACGCCTCGAGATCGTGCGCCTTTTCGGGCAGTTCGCCCGACGAGGGCACCGTGCCTATCCCAAACGTCTTGCAGTTGCCCGGGTTTATGCCGCCCGTGCCGGTAAGCGTCACGGCGATCGGCGCCGGATCTGCGGACGATCCGCCGCCGGTGAGCCGGAAAACGTTAGCCGGCGTCGGTTGATAGACGACCGACAAGCGTGGATCGAACGAATTGCCCCCGATCAGCGAATGCTTGACCCACGCATTCAAGAAATACGATATCCGGTCGGTCGGAGCATACGCGTCGCGCACGAAAAAACTGTCGAGCTTCGAGAACAGCGCCTTGTTGGGAACGTTGCCCGCGCCTGTGAGAGTATTTCCGGTGAAGTATTGGCGCTGCGTGTATAACCCGAATCCAAAGTCGTTGTTCCCTAGCGCGATGTCATCGCTGACGAGCGTGCCGAACGCTCTATAGACATTGTTGAGTGCGTTCACATCTGGACCGTTGATGTTGGATGGCGGCCGCTGGCGCGTTTGTCCGTAGTTGTCGATGAAGCTGTCGAGCACGAATTGGTTGTGGCCGACGCTGGCTGTGTAGCGAGCGTGGTAGTCCTGGCTACGGAGTGCCTGGAACGGGTTCTGGCCGCCGCCGGCCGGTCCGCTTGCGCCCGCTGCGTATTGCTGCGGCGTCACGCATTGGGTGCCGCTGTCGGTGGTGACGCTGACGCCGCTTGGGACCGTCGGCGTCGAACAATTCGTATTGTTCAGCGCTTGGTTCAGCGCATAGGGATAGGTGATGTAGTCGTTGTCGCCGTTGCCCGATTTGTCATCCCATGAGGTCGCGGAATAGCCCGTCAAAGTCAGAGAGGTCTTCGGGGAGAACGCATAACGCAATTTGACGAGGTCGTTGCGAAGAACGTAATCGCCGGTGACGATGTATGTGTCTTTGGCCAATGTAGCCGACGTGAAGTCGCTGCCGTGCGCGCCCGATTGGGCCACGAGCGCGGCCGGAAAGTCGCCGTACGTGCCGGTGACGCCGTGAAGAATGACATATCCGAGCTTATTCTCCGTTCCGGTCATCTGCGCGGCGAACAATTGTTTTCCTTGACCGCCGGTCCCATATTTTACGACAGTTTGCGGTGTGATCGAAGGGTTCAGCGTCTGAAGATCCACAGCTCCGCCAACCGCATCCACGCCGTACAGTCCTGTGGCGCCCGAACCGTACGTGATCACGGTATTCTGGACCGCGAAGAGCGGAGAATCCTGGAAGTCGTAGGCGCCCGATCCGCCGCCGATACTGCCCGGGTAAACGCCGAGCGGTCCGATCGGATGGCCATCGAGCAACACCTGCGTCTCGCTAGGTTTCAGACCGCGGATGTCGATGGCGATGTCGTCGCCGACTGCCGAGTCCTGACCGATGAAGTTCACGCCCGGCAGCTTGCCGAGGGCTTCAGCGATCCGAATCTGATTCGTTCGCAGCATCACTTCGGGGTCGACCTGCTGCTGGATCGTCGTCGTCGTCTGCAATCCCACGACGCGACTTGTCGCAACCACGCGACCGAGCTCGTGGACGTCGTTGATCGTCACCGCGCGCCTCATCGTCAGCGTGACGCTGATTCCAGTGCCGAAGCCGACGATGTCGTCCGACCGCACCGAGGCGAAGCCGGTCGCGCGTAGCACGATCGCATACACCCCTTGAGGTTGCGCCGCAAATGCGAACTTGCCGTCGCGATCCGAGGTGGTCTTTGCGACGGCTGTCGTGTCACGGTCGAGCTCCAACGCGACGCCCGAGATCGGCAACGAGCTATGCTGATCGATCACCAAGCCGCTGATGACGACCGTAGCAGACGTCGCCGGCGGATCGGCCAGCGCGAATCCGGGGAGAAAAACGGCGGCGCTCGTAATCGCGCCCGCCAGTGCCATAGATTTCATTGATCTGATTGCGGAAAACATCGTTTACGGTCTCCTTTAGCGGTGCCGGCGGCTCGCGGTGAGTCGTCTGCTTGGTTCAAGAGATTTCATTCGAGGCGGGATCTTGGGGGCATGGTGCCGTGCGACAGCGTGGCACCTGTCATCAAACTCACCGCTTGGTCCATCGTGGCCGTGCGTGGGTTTAGCGTCGCCACGGTTTGGCCGCGTCGCATCACAACGACGCGATCGGCGACTCCGAACACTTGAGGAAGATTATGGCTGATGAACACCACGGCAGTTCCGGCATCGCGAACCTTGCGCATCAACTCGAATACGAGAGCCGATTGGGCCACGCCAAGCGCCGCGGTGGGCTCGTCCATGATGACGAGCGCCGACCCCCAGAACACGCTGCGAGCGACCGCGATCGACTGCCGTTGTCCGCCGGACAACGTGTCGACGCGTTGGTTGATCGAGTCGATCTTGATGCCGAAATCCCGGAGGTGCTCTTCGGCGCGCTTGCGCATGGCGGGGCGGTCGAGAAAGTCGAGCCGGCCCCAGAATCCGGAGCGGACGATCTCTCGAGCGAGGAACAAGTTCGCTGCGATGTCCAGGTCCGGCGCCAGCGCCAAATCCTGGTACGTGGTCTCGATGCCGGCGTTGCGTGCGTCAGCCGGATTATTAAACGTGACCGGCTTTCCGTGCATTTCGATGGCGCCGGAATCCGGCGCAAGCGCACCTGCGATGATCTTCGTCAGCGTAGATTTGCCGGCGCCATTGTCGCCGATGAGTGCGACGATCTCTCCGGCGCCGACTTCAAGGTCGACTCCCTCGAGGGCGATGACGTTCCCAAAGCGCTTTGAAATGGCTCGCGCAGCGAGAACCGGAGTATCGCGCTCCACGGTCGGCGCCGAATTAGTCATGCCGCCACCAATTTCGGTTTGCGCAAATGATCGAGATAGACGAACAGAATCAGCAGTGCGCCTTCGAGCATCCGCGCGACTTGCGGATCGAAGTTCAGCAAGTTGAGGCCGTTTGTCATGACTTGCACGAGAAGAACACCGAGGAAAGTGCCGACAATGGAACCGCGCGCACCGAAGAGACTCGCGCCGCCAAGCACCGCCGCGGCGATCGCGTCGAGTTCGTAACCGGTTCCGGCGTTCGGGTCGCCCTGCGCGAGGCGCGCGGTGAGGAGTATACCGGCGACCCCTGCCAATAGGCCGCTCACCGCGTACACCGTCATCAGTGTCGCGCCGACGTTGACGCCGGCGCGGCGCGCACTCTCCGCATTGCTTCCAACTGCGTACACGTAGCGGCCGCGTCTTGTGAAATGAAGAAATGTTCCAGCGATGACGCAGACGCACGCGAGGACCCAGAACAGGTTTGGAACGCCGAGAGTGGCGTTCGCCGCAAAGTCGCTAAACGAAGGCACATCGTATGCGACCTGTTGCCCATTGCCGAAGATCTGAGTCAGCCCGCGCAAGATGCCGAGCATCCCCAAGGTCACGATGAACGGCGGGAGCGCGGCGCTGTGGATCAGCGCGCCGTTGGCGATCCCGATCCCGATCGCGATCGCGAGAACGGCGGCGATCGCCAACGGAATGGGGATCCCGTGAGCCAAACCGAGCGCGACGAGAATGCCGGCGAACCCGAGGAGCGACCCGACCGCAAGATCGATGCCGGCCGTGATGATCACAAAGGTTTCACCGACAGCGATGATCCCGACGACGGCCATTTGGCGCGCATTGTTGTCGAGGTTCTGCAGCGTCAGAAATCCTTGCGCCGTCAACGAAAAGACTGCGATCAGGACCACGATGATGCCGAGCAGGCCGAGACGAAGCACGAGGTCCCATCGGGCAGCGCGGGGCTTTTGTGCGGCCGTCTCGCCGTGGTTCACGTTCTATGGCCCATCAGGACGCGCGAAGCCCGACGCGCGTCTGCTTCGAAGGATTGAGCAGTCCTTGGATGTCGGCTGCGCCCACGTTTTGAGGCGTGGCAGCCGTGACGCCGGTGTTGATGAATTTCGGCATCTCGAGACCGGCCGCGGCGAGTAAGCCGTACGCGACGCCTCCATACCCCATCTGATATTGGTCTTGGAGAATGATGCCATCGATGCGACCGGCTGAAAGATCCCGAACAAGCTGTGGCGTCGGATCGAAGCCGACCAGCGAGACCTTGGTCGAATCCACGCGATTCTCGCGAAATGCCGTGACGGCGCCCTGGAGAGTGATCAGCGAATCGGCGAAATATCCGACGAGGTGAGGAAATCTCGACAAAGTGTCCGCGACGATTCCGATCGGCTTCACCGATTGATCGCCCGCCGCGTCCTTGTGAGCGACGACTTCCAGACCGGGATAGGCTTTGAGCCCTTCGAGAAATCCGTTGTCGCGAAGCGTCAGCGATCCGACGCCGCTCAAGAATGTGGAGTAGGCCACCTGACCTGCCGCCGCGCCAGTCTTCTTCTTGATGGCTTCGGCGAGCGTTTTGGCCGCGAGCTGGCCGCCCGCGTGATTGTCCGTCGCGAGAAACGACACGTAGTCATCGGTGTTGGCGGCCGAATCGATGAGGATGACCTTGACGCCCGACTGCGAGGCCTTGTTGATGACGTTGTCGAGTGCGGTAGAACTTGTCGGCGCTAAGACGAGGAAGTCTAGCCTTTTGGCGAGAGCATCTTCAACGAGCTCGATCTGCTGCTGGATGTTGGCCTCAGAGTTCGCGCCGGTGAATTGCAATGCGTCGAGCCCGAGTTGTTCTGCCGCGTGCCGGCCACCGTCGAGACATGTCCGCCAGTAGTCCGAGTTGACCGTCTTAACGATGAACGCGAAGCGCAATCCCCCCAGAACCGATTTCGGCGGTGGCGAGCAGCCCGTTTGCGCGATTGCCCCGGCCGTTGCAAGTCCGGCAGCGACCGAAGCACTAACATTCAACAGGCTGCGGCGGCTCAGGCGCGGAGCGTTTTTATAATCGGCCATTGCCACTCCATCTAACGCGGTCCGAAGAAATGCATGAGCACCCTCTAGAGACACGATCGAGGTCTCTTCAGGATTGCGATATGGTCAATACTATTGCTAAAAGCGACCTTCCTCCCTGGAATCGCTCGTAAACCAAAGGGTATAAGTTGATGATAGCGCAATAGGTTGCCAAATGGCACTAAAACCGAAACACGACGTTAAGCTCATCAACTCGCTGGCCCGGGGCACGAAGATCATGCGCCTACTCGCTGACGTCGACGGCCCACTGGGCGTCACCGACGTCGCCGAGCGACTGCGTGTCGACCCAAGCACAGCCTACAGATTGCTCGCAACGCTTGAGGCGAGCGGTCTCGTTCAGCAAGATCCGGATTCGAAGAAATACGCGCTCGGTTACGGCGTGCTGGAGATAGCATTCTCCTTGCTCCGGCGGCTAAGCGTCGTCGCGCTGGCTGATCCATACTTGAGATCGATCGCGGCGCTCACCGGTGAGAGCACGCATATCGCTGTGCTCGACGGTGCTCGGGCCGTTTTTGTCGGCCGGCAGTCTGGGGCAGGCATTCTTCGAGTGGAAACCACCATCGGCAGTTCTGAGCCGGCCTATTGTACGGCGGTCGGCAAGGCGCTCCTGGCCGATCTGGCTGAACTTGATCTGCATCGACTTTTCGCCACCGAGCCGATGACGCGCTACACGCCTCAAACCATCACAACGATCGACGGATTGGCGGACGAACTCGAGCGCGTTCGCCGCAATGGTTATGCTTACGACGAAGAGGAGCTCCATCCGGGCGTACGCTGTCTCGCGTCTCCGATCAGAGATCATCGTTCCAGGATCGTCGCGGCTCTCGGTCTTTCCATGCCGGCTACGAGACTGACGCGTGAACATATCCCAGAACTCGTCGGGCACATCGCCGGTGCCGCCGAGAGCGTTTCGTCTCAGCTCGGCTATGTCGCCGAATCCACCGCTAAATCGTCCTGAGGTGCTGCTGACGTGCGAATGACGGGCGGGCAGATTGTCGCTGAATATTTAGTCCGTGAAGGCATGCCCTATCTTTTCGGCGTTCCAGGACACGGGAACACGGCGCTCTTGGATGCATTCGTCGATCGCCGCGACGAGATCAAGCTCGTCCAAGCCATCCACGAGCAAGGCGCCGCGCACATGGCCGACGCGTATTACCGCGTCGCGCGAAAGATCTGCGGCGTCTTCACTTCCATCGGCCCGGGCGCTGCGAATACCGCGATGGGTGTGGCGAACGCGTACATCGATTCGATACCGCTTCTACTTCTGACGGGCTCCGTCCACACTTATATGCGCGGTCGTGGCGTGCTTCAGGAATTGGAGCGGACGCATTGGGCGAATTTTCCGCGCATGATGGAACCAATCGTCAAGCGCTGGTGGCAACCGAGCCGAGTCGATCAGCTTCCCAACGTATTGCATCTGGCATTCAACGTGATGCTCGAAGGGCGCCGCGGACCCGCCTACATCGACCTCCCGATGGACCTCCAAGCAGAGGACGCGGAGATCGATTCGTTCCCCGATCCGGTCACGCGCCGTCCGCACGGCCGTGCTCACGGTGATCCGCAGATGATCGACGAGGCGGCCCAAATGCTGCTCGCTGCCCAACGCCCGCTGATAATCATCGGCGGCGGCGTCATCGCGTCGCAGGCGGAGAGCGAACTTCGAGACGTCGCAGAGTTTCTCGGCTGCCCGATGACCGTCACATGGATGGGCAAGGGCGCGATCGCAGAAGATCATCCGCTGTATGCTTGGCCGTGCGGCGATCTCGGTTCGATTTCCGGCAACACGCTCTCGCGCGAGGCGGACGTCATCCTTGCCGTCGGCTGCCGCTTCACCGACCGGACGTCCTCGTCGTTCCGTCGCGGCGTGACGTTCAACATCCCACCGACAAAGCTCATCCAAATCGATCTCGATCCGTACGAGATCGGCAAGAACTACCCGGTGAATGTTGGCCTGGTGGGCGATGCGAAGGCGACTCTTGCCGATATGCTCCTTTGCTTGCGTGGGCTCTCCAAACCGGTCGACTATGCCAACTCGGCGTACTTCGCGCGGATCCAGCAGCTGAAGGCCGCGTGGCAAGAAGCGCTGCGGCCTTCTCGCGAGAGCACGAACAGTCCGATGACGATTGCGCGCGCGCTTGCAGAGGCGCGAAATGTCCTCGACCGCGATGCCATCGTGGTGACCGGCGCCGGCAATCCGCAAAGTCAGGTGTTCACGGAATTTCCGGTCTACGCGTCGGATCAGCACATCACGTCTGGCGGTTTCTCCGCGATGGGCTTTGAAGTCCCCGGTGCGATCGGGGCAAAACTCGCCGCACCCGACAGACAGGTCGTCGCCATCGTCGGCGACGGTAGCTTCTTGCAGACCATTGAAGAACTGGCGATGGCGGCGCAATACGACATACCCGCCGTGTTCTTGGTGATGAATAATTTTGGGTGGGAGTGCATCAAGAATCTGCAGACCACGCAGTTCGGGCCCGATCGCGCCATCGCCACCAAATTTGGCAAACCCGACGGCACGCCGTTCTCGGCAAACCTAGCCGCTGTGGCGCAAGGATTCGGCTGTCACGGCGAGCGTATCGAAAGTCCCGATGAAGTCGGCCCGGCCTTGCGGCGCGCATTTGCTTCAGGCAGGCCCGCTGTGGTCGAAGCGCTTTGCAGTCGCGAACTTCCCGGCAGCGCGCTGACAACCACCGGCTGGTGGGACGTGACTATCCCTACGTATCACAAGAAAAATCGTGCGGCGTATGAGGCGGCGCGCTCTGAAGAATCGCTCACTTGATGGCGGACTCGCGTCTAGGTCTAGCGGTTTTTGGCGCGGGGCGAATCGGTACGGTTCACGCCCGGTCAGTGTCAAGGCATGTGCCAGGCGCCACACTCGTCGGAGTCGCAGATATCGATCGCGACGCGGCGCAGCGGCTCGTGGACGATGCGGGAATGGGCCGTGTCTCAGACGCGCAGGCCTTTCTTGACGACCCCGCCGTCAACGGTGTTATCATCGCGACTCCGACGGACACGCACTCGGAGCTCATCCTGAGGGCGACGAGCGCCGGCAAACACATTCTGTGCGAGAAGCCGATCTCGCGCCAACTCTCCGAAACGAAGACTGCCGAGATCAGCGCGCGATGGGCACGCGTCATCCTACAGGTCGGATTTCAGCGGCGCTTCGACGCTGAGTTCTCGCGCGCGCGGATGTTGGTGGCAAACGGCGACCTCGGGCAGCCGCGCTTTCTTCGTCTCGTGGGTCGGGATCATCGCATCCCCTCGATCGCGTATCTGAAGACGAGCGGCGGGCAGTTCGCCGATCAAATGGTTCACGAATTCGACCTGGCGCGCTGGTTGATGGCGCCTCTCGAGATTGAAGAGGTGTACGCTACGGGCTCCGCGCTCATCGAGCCGGCGCTCGAAGAGTTCGGGGACGTCGACACGTCGCTCGTCGTGCTTCGCTTCTCCGGCGGAGCGCTCGGCGTCATCGACAACTCGCGCGAAGCGATATACGGCTATGACGTGCGCGGCGAGATCCAAGGTTCCAAGGGCATGGTACTCGTCGGTCACCAACGCCTCGATAGCGGCGACCTGATCGATTCGAAATTTGCGACCCCCGACGTCGAGTCGTTCACGGAGCGATTCGCCGACGCTTATCGCGCCGAAGTGCGAGAATTCGTCGCGGCAATTCGCGAACGGCGCGAGCCGCTCGTCGGTGCTCGGGACGCGCTTGAAGCGCTGCGCATCGCGTTGGCCGCCGATAGATCCATGCGCGAGAACCGACCCGTCAAACTTGCGGAGATCACGGGTGATCGATAGCGGCGGGGGGTCGCCGCTTCTCATCCGCGGCCGCGATGTCACTTCGGGCGAGTTGGTCGCCAGTTCGCCGGGCAACGCCGAAATGAAATTCATTAGCTTCCGGGTCGTTCGGATGCTCGCCGGCGAACGGATCGAGGCAGACACAGGAAAGGATGAAGTCGCGCTCGTGCTCATCGCCGGTACGGTCGACGTCTTGTCTTCCGCCGGCGCGTGGAAAAGCATCGGCAAGCGACCGGATCCGTTCTCTGGACCACCCGAAGCCGTCTACCTGCCGCCTGCGGCGAGCTATGAGATACGCGCGAGCCGCGACGCGGAAGTCGCGGTCTGCGGAGCACCTGCTCGAGAGTTGCATGCGGCTCGAATCATCGCACCTTCCGCCGATGCCGAATACACGCGCGGGGACGGACAGGCTCAACGCCGCGTCCGCAACATCCTGATGGACGATGGCGACGCCAGCACTCTATTCTTGACCGAGGTCGTCACGCTGCCGGGCAATTGGTCGAGTTATCCGCCGCACAAACACGATGAAGATAACCCGCCGGTCGAATCGCAGCTTGAAGAGCTATACTACTATCGGGCACGCCCCGCGGCGGGCTTTGCATTTCAACGCGTGTATACGCCAGGCGGAGACCTCGACGAGACGATCACCGCACATGACGGCGACGTGGTCCTCGTACCGCGCGGTTATCACGTCTGCGCGGGGGCCGCCGGATATTGGATCTATTACCTCAACGTCTTGGCAGGGCCGAAACACACATATCACATGACGTTCGATCCTTCGCACGCGTGGATCAAAGAGAATTGGACGTGGTGATGGCGGTCGACGTCGGGACGGCGTCTGTGAATTGGGGATTCGATCCGCTCTACACATGGGTCCAAACGCCGACGTTCGCGCACATGCTGGACGAGATGCAGGCGGCGGGATACGGCGGAACCGAGATCAGCTACCATTTTCCGGCCGATGCCGAAGAATTGCGCCTCGCGCTCGCTAAACGCGCATTGCGCGCGGCGGCCACGTTTCATGCGTTGGATTTGCGCGATGCCGCGAACCATGATTCTGCGATTCGCGGAGTCGCGCCGATCGCGGACCGGCTTCAAGCGCTCGGGTCTGATGTGCTCATTCTGTCCGACGCGCCGTCACCGCCGCGGCTCGCGGCCGCAGGACGCGTCGCCGACGACGGCAGCGACGGCCTGACTCGCGGCCAATGGCGCGCGATGAGCGACGGGCTGAACCGTATCGGCGAACTCTTGGCCGCGCGAGGGATGCGCGGCGTATTTCATCCGCATGTCGGCACCTTTGTGGAGACGCGCGCCGAAATCGACCAGCTCTGCGCGATGACGGACAGTTCGCTGCTCGGACTTTGTCCCGACACCGGTCACCTTGCTTACGCGGGCGTCGATTCCGGACAACTTTTCCGAGACTACGCCGACCGCATCGATTACGTCCATCTCAAAGATGTCGACGGCGATCTTCTCACCCGAGTCCGCTCCGAAGGGATCGGCTTTGTGCGCGCCGTCGAGTTAGGTCTATTCGTCGAACTCGGCGAGGGCATCGTCGCGATCGCGCGCATCATGGAATCTCTCGCGGCGGCGGACTTTCGCGGCTGGCTGATCGTCGAACAAGATGCGCCGCAAAACCCTCTTGGATCGGCTATCGTCAACCGAAATTTTCTTCGCGAGGAGTTCGGACTATGAGAGTGGGCGAGTTGCAAACGATCGGAAACGATATTCGAAGGCATGTCCTCAAGGCCGTGAACCATGCCGGCGCCGGTCATATCGGCGGCGTGTTCTCGGCAGCGGACATGCTTGCCGCGTTGTATTTCGCGATCTTGCGCATCGATCCGCGGCGTCCATCGTGGGAAGATCGGGACCGGTTCATACTTTCGAAGGGACATTGCGGGATCGGCCTGTACGCCGTCCTCGCCTTGCGCGGTTACTTTCCGGTCGCGGAGCTGCTGACGTTTGACGCCATCGACTCGCGATTGCAGGGCCATCCAGATATGACGAAGCTTCCCGGCTTGGATATGTCAACCGGGTCGCTTGGCCAGGGGCTATCACCCGGTGTCGGCATGGCGCTCGGCGCCCGTTACCTCGCCAAAGACTTCCGCACGTGGGTGATGCTCGGAGACGGCGAGATTCAGGAGGGCCAGATCTGGGAGGCAGCCTTTGTCGCCGGCCGCTACGGACTAGACAATCTCACCGCGATCCTGGACTGGAACCATCTACAGCAATTCGGATGGGCGACGTCCGCGGGCTATTCCAGTAATGCGCGGTTGGACCCGGTGGATCATCCGGCTGCGAAGTGGCGCGCGTTCGGATGGCACGTCATCGAATGCGACGGCCACCGGATCGGCGATTTCATGTCGGCGTGCGAGGAAGCTCTGAGCGTCCGCGGGCGCCCCTCGATGATCGTCGCGGATACGGTGAAGGGCAAGGGCGTCTCATTCATGGAGCACGATTACTCGTGGCATTCCAAGCCCGTGACCCAAGAGGATCTCGCGCAAGCTCTGCTCGAGCTTGACGCCGCAGACCGAAGTTTGCAGGTCGAAGTGCTATGATCGAATCGATCGCACAACGCGACGCGTTCGGCGACGCGATGATCGAACTGTGCGCGCGCGATTCGCGCGTCGTGCTCGTCGATGGCGATCTCGCGAATTCGACCAAATCCGACAAGCTCGCTGTCGCATCCCCAGATAGATTCTTCATGATGGGAATCGCAGAGCAAAATCTCGTTGGCGTCGCAGCCGGTATGGCAGCAGTCGGCCTAAAACCGTGGGTCGCATCCTTCGCGGCCTTCATTGCGACGCGAGACCTGGATCAAATCCGAGTTGCCGTCGCGCAACCGAATCTGAACGTGAAGCTTGCCGCTCATTACAGCGGACTAATGACGGGATATACCGGTAAGACTCATCAGGTGGTCAACGATCTCGCGATCATGCGAAGCATGCCGAATATGACGGTGGTCGCGCCCTGCGACGGAGTCGAGACGCGCGCGGCGATGTTGGCGATCGACGCGCATGTGGGGCCGGTCTACCTCCGCCTCACCCGTGACCCCATGCCGACGATCACTCCGGCGGGCCGAACGTTCGAGCTTGGTCGTGCAGTCGTTTTGCGTCGGGGCGCGGACATCGGATTGGTTGCGACAGGCGCGCAGACCCTTCGCGTCGTGGAAGCGGCGAACGTGCTTGCTTCCGAAGGAATAGCGGCGACGGTCCTGCACGTTCCGACCATAAAGCCGATGGATGCCGAGGCCCTGGTCGATGTCGCCCGGTCGACCCGATGCATTTTGACCTGCGAAGAGCATTCGATCTTCGGCGGTTTAGGCGGCGCAGCCGCCGAAATCTTGAGCGAACGCCATCCGGTGCGAATAGGCCGTCTGGGCCTGCGCGACGTCGACGGCGAAAGCGGCCCCAACCAAGCGCTCATCGATAAATACGGATTGAGCGCCGGCGATGTCGTGCGCAGCGCGCGCGCGTTGATCGCAGCGCTTTGACAACTATCGCCGTTTTGGCGGGCGACGGCATCGGCCCGGAAGTCACTCGCGAAGCCGTTCGCGTGCTTCGCGTCGTCAGACCTGACGTTGAATTGGTCGAGGCTCCCGTTGGGGCTGCCGCCATCCGGGTCGCCGGCTCGTCGCTTCCCGACGCGACGCGGTCGCTTTGTGATCGAAGCGCGGCCATACTATTTGGGGCGGTCGGATCCGCTGAGTACGATCACCTTCCGTTCGCCGAACGCCCGGAACATGCGTTGTTCACGCTGCGCCACGAGTACGATCTCTTCGCAAATATCCGGCCGGTACGAGTGTTTCCAGGTCTTGAACGTGCATCGAGCCTTTTGCCAGAGCTAGTCGTTGGATTGGATCTCGTCGTCGTCCGGGAGTTGACCAGCGGCATCTATTTCGGGCTCCCCAAGGAACAGCGCGTCGCCCTGGACGGCGTGGAAGAAGCCGTGGACACGATGTTTTATAGAGCGCCTGAGATCGAGCGGATCGCCCACGTCGCATTTTCGTTCGCCAGGCATCGGCGAAAGCGCGTCACGTCGGTGGATAAACAGAATATCTTGGCGACGTCGGACTTGTGGAGGCGGACCGTCGCACGAGTATCCCTCGATTATCCGGACGTCGAACTTGCGCACCTGCTCGTCGATAATGCGGCAATGCAGCTTGTGCGGAGGCCTCGAGAGTTCGACGTCATCCTGACGGAGAACATGTTCGGCGATATATTATCCGACGAAGCCGCGATGTTGACGGGTTCGATAGGCAACTTGCCCAGCGCCAGCCTAGGCTCTCGCGGCTCGACGGGGAAACAATTTGGGATGTACGAGCCGATCAGCGGAACAGCCCCCGATATTGCAGGCAAGGGCATCGCAAATCCGACAGCAGCTATACTTTCTGCGGCGATGCTGCTCCGGCATAGCCTCGCCGATGAGTCTGCGGCGAAGAGAATCGAAGACTCGGTGGCCACCGCATTCAGCCAGGGAGCGCGCACGACTGAGCTGGCGATTCGCGGAGAGGTCGCGCTTGGGACTCGGGAGTTCGCAGACATGGTGATCTCCCGTCTGTGACAACGGCTTTCCCGTCGCGATTGCCATCGCGACGCGAGCCGCCTAGGGGCACCTGTTTTTTTGTTGAAGCTTTATAGCGCTCGTTCGTTGCTGCGAATCAACTTGGTATGGACCCGCGGCGATTTTCTTTGCGGCTCGTCACTAGAATCGAGACAATCCGATCTGCCATGAGTTCCCGGAGCGAAGACATCGACCGACCACTTGCCGTTAGTTTCGAAAGACTCGGCATCGTACTCGAGTCCGATGGATCGCCGTCGGAAGCTGAAGGCGTTCTCAACCCGGGCATAACGCGAGACCGTGACGGATGCATCCTTATGTATCCGCGTGCGGTCGCTTCGGGAAACGTCTCGCGTATCGGCTTGGCCCGTGGCACGGAACTCTCCGGTGGCATAGCGTTCGCCCGGATCGGGTTCGTGCTGGAGCCCGAAATGGACTATGAAATTCGGCTCGAACCGGGCGGACACGGTTGCGAGGATGCGCGGGTCACATTCATTCCACTCCTCGATCGATACGTTATGACATATACCGCGTTCGGCTTGCGTGGACCACGCGTGGCGATCGCGTTATCAGACGACGCGTACAGTTGGACCAGACTCGGCCTGATGCGATTTTCCGAAGAAGCCCTCAACGCATTGGACAATAAGGACGCCGCCTTCTTTCCGGATCCGGTCTACTCGCCGGCCGGCGTTCTATCGTTTGCCGCATACCATCGGCCGATGCTGCCTTTTAGTGTGAATGGACAAGCTCCGGTCTCGACGATATTGGAACTTGACGCCGCCGACCGGGAGTCGATGTGGATCGGATACATGCCCGTGGAGAAAGTCGTCGCCGATATCGGCGCACTCGCTCATGCGGTCGAGAACAGAAAAATCTTGCACGTCGGGTCGCAGTGGGGAACTCTCAAGAATGGCGCCGGCACTCCGCCGGTTCGCACTCAAGACGGGTGGATTTCGATATTCCACGCCGTCGATGCAGTCGGCGAGGTGGGCCACGAGTCCCGAAGCTACAGCGCCGGAATCGTCATGCACGATCTAAGAAGTCCGCATAAGATCCTATATCGATCGCCACAGGCGTTGTTTGGGCCTGAGATGGTGGAAGAGCGCATCGGCATAGTCGACGACGTGGTGTTTCCGTCTGGTCTCGATCCGTTGAACGATGGGACTTTCGATATATATTACGGAGCTGCGGATTTCAAGATAGCCCGTGGAAGGCTTAGAATCGTCGAATAGCCCTCTGGTTTGCAAAGTGCTTGACAACAAGCGCGCGCTAGTGCATTATACAATATAAGAACTTAACCAATCGAGAGTTTCGCGAGCCGGTGCGCCGAGGGTGCCACCGGTTTTTGTTTTGCGGAGGGCAATCTTAGATGGATCGCTTCGAGATGCCGGGCTCTTTGCTGCGCAGGAGCGTCGTGCTTGCCGTTTCAGCCGCACTTCTGCTGTCGCTGAATGCAAAAGCGGGAGGTGCGCAAAGCTCTGTTGGACGCGCCAACGCTTGGACGACTCCGCACGTGCTCACGATCTCGGACGGCGGCGACGTGACCACCCTCAACCAACATCTCACACAGTCTGCTCCCACCGCCAATCTTTCAGAACTGACGATGGCGTGGCTGATCAGGTGGGACGAGCACAACAAGCCATATCCCGAACTTGCCACAGAGGTGCCCACGCAATCGAACGGCGGCGTCAGCAAAGACGAACTCACGATCACGTATCATATCCGCAAAGGGGTCAAATGGTCGGACGGAGCGCCCTTCGATGCCGACGACGTCGTCTTCAGCACGGCGGTCGTGAACAACTTGGCGAACGACGAGGGCGGCCGCTTCGACCAGATC
>DATCBN010000084.1 GCA_036511855.1 Candidatus Eremiobacteraceae bacterium
GGGATTCTGGACGACGCTGACATCGAAACCGTCTTCCTTGAGGATTTTGTAGACGCCCATCCAGCCTTAGCCGTCTACGAAGCCGCCGTGCACTAACACAACGCTGAGATTGTTCGGCATTTTCCTACCCTTTCCGAGGTAGCTCGAACCTAGGGTAACCCTTAGTATAGCCACAACCCGGCCGATTTCAAGTGGAAGTTTTTCCACGTCGATGACGGGCCCCACGCTCCGATGAATAACGTTGGCCTAGCTCGAAGCCGCCGACATAGTGAGTGCGCCAGATCCACATCCCGGCGGGATTCCTCCGGAGCTCTTGCCGCCCGGGTATCGAATTGTCGCGGTGCAAAATAACCCCAGCGAATCCGGCGCGCCCGGCCAAATTCCGGACGACAACCGAAACGCAAAAAACAATCAGGTCAAGGCGGGCGCCGCGGGCATAGGTCTCACCCTACTCGCATGGTGGGCGAAGGTCAAAGGCCTGCTCTTCCTGCTCCTCAACTTCAAATGGATCGCCATCGCCGGAAAGCTGCTGCTTTCGGGCGGGTCGCTGATCGTAAGCATCTGGGCGTGGTCGCTCCTCTTCGGCTGGCCGTTCGCGACCGGATTCGTTCTGCTCATCCTCGTGCACGAAATGGGTCACGTGATCGCGATGTATTGGCGCGGCATCAAGGCGAGCGTGCCGATATTCATACCGTTCTTCGGCGCGTTCGTCGCCATGCGCGAGATGCCGCCCAACGCGCGCGTCGAAGCCGAGGTGGCGATCGCGGGCCCGTTGTTGGGAACGGCGGGAGCAGCCGTGTGCTACATCGTCGGCGCGCAGGGCGGCGGCAAGATCTGGTTCGCGCTCGCATCGGCGGCTTTCTTCATCAATTTGTTCAACATGCTGCCCGTCATACCGCTGGACGGGGGCAGAGTCGTCGGCGCACTTTCGCCGAAGCTGTGGGTGGCGGGCCTCGTGGCAATCGTCGCGATGACCATCATCTGGCACGGCGCCGGTTTGCTGTTCATCGTGTTGATCGTCGCGTTGTCGTGGCGACGCATTCTGTCTGCGTTTCATCCGGATCAAGCGACGGACCCTTACTACGAAGTGCCGTCCGGCGAGCGCCTTGCGATCGGTCTCGCATACTTCGGTCTGGCCGGATTACAGGCTATTGGTTGGCACATCGCGGGTATCGCCGTCGGCACGTCGTGACGAGTGCGCATTCAAGAAATCGTGGTCGAAGTGTCCGGCATGAGGAATTCGGATTGCGAGAAACGCGTCTCCGACACGTTGATGGCTGTGTCCGGCGTGCGTGCAGTCCGCGTCAGCTTTGCCGAGGGACGGGCGGTGGTCTCCGGCGATCCCGATATCGCGACTCCCGATGTGCTCTCCCATGCGATCGGCGTCGCGGGCTACGTGCCCGGAGAAGTTTGGTTCGCCGAGTAGCGGCGTCCGGTATGGACGAATCGGCCTTATCCGACGTGCTCGAGGTAGTACAGGGCTCCGAACGCGAGAATCAACGCGGTGACGGGCAAGAACAATCGCCGCACGCTTCGCAGAGGCTGAATCCAGTCTGACGTGGCGAGGAAGACGACGATCGCGGGTACCAGCATCACAATAGCCAGCTGAAAGATGTGTGCTGCCGTGTCTTCGTCTGCTTGAGGCGGCTGCATGTAGCCGCTAACAACCATCAGCAGCGCTAGAAGCGATAACACGACCAGAAGTGTATAGCTTGCGCGATTGTAGACCGTCCTGCATAGCGAACTGACCCACGAGCCAAGCGGCGCAAACTTGACTTGGGCGCCTTGCGTCACGTATGATAGCGAGGTTCGCCATGCGCGTACGCGCAGGCTTCCATTGTCGATTTAAGGCTGTCAGCAACGAATGCGAACTCCTCTGCTCGCGAAGAACGACGTCAACCGGACATGGTATGTCGTCGATGCTCAAGGCAAGACCCTCGGCCGCCTGGCCACCCGGATTTCTCGCGTGCTTCAGGGCAAGCACAAGCCGGACTACACCCCGCACGCCGACACCGGCGACTTCGTGGTCGTCGTCAACGCCGAGAAGATCCACCTCACCGGCAAAAAGTGGACCGACAAGATCTATTACAAGCACTCGCAATATCCGGGCGGCATGACCGAGCGCACGGCCGGCGACATCCGCACGAAGCACCCCACGCGCCTCATCGAATACGCGGTGCGCGGAATGTTGCCGGTGAACCGTTTGCGCGCCAACCGTTTGAAACGTCTGCGCATCTTCGTCGGCGCCGAGCACGAACATGTCGCGCAGCAACCTAAGGAATTGAAGACAGACTGATGGCCCACACCATAGGCAATATCCACGGCGGAACCGGCCGCCGCAAGCGCTCCGTTGCGCGCGTGCTGCTCACGCTCGGCAAGGGCGCGATCAAAGTCAACGACCGCCCCGCGGAAGAATACATGGGCCGCGCCACGCTGATGCAGATCATCCGGCAGCCGCTCGAAGCCACGAACAGCGTCGAACGATTCGACATCACCGTCAACGCGCACGGCGGCGGACTCACCGGACAAGCCGGCGCCATTCGTCATGGCGTTGCGCGCGCGCTCGTGCAGATGGACGAAACGCTGCGCCCGGTGTTGCGCAAAGCCGGCCTCCTCACGCGCGACCCGCGCGAAAAAGAGTCCAAGAAATACGGCCGCAAGCGCGCCCGCAAGCGCTTCCAGTTCAGCAAGCGCTAGACTCACAGATCTTGAAAAATCGAGCCGGCCTTCGTGGCCGGCTTTTTCTTATCGCGCCGTGCTGTTCGCGGGTGTGCCGCGCTTCTTGTCCGCGTACATGGCGCGGTCTGCAGCCGCCACAAGGTCGGCTTTGTTATCGGCTTCTCGCGGATAAACGGCGATGCCGGCCGACATCTCAATGGGGATAGGCGGGAAGCCCGCGTCGTTGCGCTGTTCCACTTTACGCCGCAACCGGCTGAGCAGCAAGCGCGCGCCGCCTTCATCGGCTTGGGGTAGGATCACCAAGAACTCGTCGCCGCCATACCGCCCGGCTATGTCGGTGGTGCGCAGGCACGACGTCACGGCGTTGGCGACGAATCGCAGCACTTCGTCGCCGGCCTGATGGCCGAAGTTGTCGTTGAAGCTCTTGAAATTGTTGAGATCGAGAAGGACGATCGCGAGTGGAAGTCCGGCGCGTTCGGCGCGCGCGATCTCGTGGTCGAGGCGCTCTTGCAGATAACGGTGGTTGGAAAGACCAGTGAGCGAATCTTCGTTGGCGCGGTCTTTCGCTCGGCCGTATAGCCGGGCGTTGCGCACCCCGATGGCGATCTGATTGGCCACCGTCTCGAATATGTTGACCTCGTCGGCGGAAAAGATCCGCGTCTCCGACGTGGCGTTGACGGAAAGCATGCCGATGACGCGGTTCTCGACGACGAGCGGCAAAAACGCTCCCGAACGCAACCGGCGCTCGCGTATCCAATCGCGATAGTCGCCCATGAGCGGGTCGCTCTCGAGATCGTCGCTGGCGACGGCTTTTCGCTCGAACACGACTTCCGCGAGTGCCGAACGCCGCCGGACCGGGAGTTTCGCGCCGACCGTCACGGGAACGTCGTCCGTTCGGAATTCCGCGGCGATCTCCAACTGCGTTTGATCGTCGGACAAGATGTCCACTGCGACCCGTTCCACGCGCAGTCCCTTTGCGATGCTGCGCACGGCGGTGTGCAACAAGCGGTCGAGATCGAGCGTGCCGATTGCAGCTGCGGAGACGCTGTTGATGAGCTTTAGCTCGTCGTGGCGCCGTTCGAGGTTTTGCGAGTGCCGCTCGAGTTCTGCCTTCGCTAGGTCGAGCGCCGCGAGGCGGTCGGTGGCCGACGTGTATTGTCTGGCGTTCGACAACGCGATGGCGCATTGATCGGCAAACGCCGCAACGACTCGGCGGTCGCGGCTGGAGAATCCGTCGAGCTGCGGGCTCTCGATGCTGAGCACGCCCAGGACTTGGTCGCCAAAAGTGAGGGGATAGGCGAGCAGCGATCGGATATCTGCCGCGCCGGCGATATACCGCGCATCGCGCGCGACGTCGGCGGCATATGCCATCTCGCCGCTTTGCGCGACCACGCCGACGATGCCCTCGCCAATCGCCAGCGGCGCCTTGCGCGCCGCGTCGGCATCGTAGCCGAGCAGCGCTTTGAGCACCAACGCCTGCGGCTCGCCCTCCAATGTGAAAATGGAGAGATAGTGGTAGCCGAATTGTTCGCGCAGCAGCGAGAGGATGGCGGCGTAGTCGACGTCGAGGCGCGAGACAAGCGCCCGGCTCACGCGCGCGAGAAATGCGTAGTCGTCGATGCGTTCGCGCAATGCTCGCGCCGCGCGGGCTCGCTGCAGCGCCGCGGTGGCCTGATCGGCGAAGAGCTGCGCAAGGCGCAGTTCGCTTGGACTCAAGCGGACGCTTCGCTCGCAGCCGTATAGCGCCAGGCAGCCGACGAGCTGGCCCCGATAGACGAGCGGCGCGAGCGAGACCGATGTGACGCCTTCGCGGGCAAGCAAGTCGCCTTGACCTATCGCGTCGAAACGCTCAGCGTTGAAGAATCGGTCGGTGGGCGGATCGCCGAAAAGCAAGCGCAGCGCCTCGCCGTCGATGACGCGCAGCGCGCGGAACTCATCGGAAAGACCAAAATCCGCCGCAGCTTGGAACTGGCCAAGTTCGTCTTCAAGAGCGATGCTGGCGGCATCGGCATGGAAGACCGCAGCCGCTTCGGCGACGATGGCGGACATGACCCGCTCGAGCTCGGTATCCGACGACGTCAGCGTGGCCAAGCGATGAAGGACCGTCATCTCTTCGGTCCGGCGGCGCTCCTCCCGGAATATTCCGGCGTTTTGGATGGCGGTGGCGGCATGTTCTGCTACTTCGAGCAGCAATTCGATTTGATCGGCGCCGTACGCGTCCTTTCGCGACGACTGCACGCACATGACGCCGATGATGCGGTCGCGCAGTTTCATCGGTACGATCAGCGCGGATTCTTTGCGCGGTTCGAGCGCGTCGCGTTCCGGCGAAGAAGGCGGATGAATCATCGAGCCGCTCTCGATGATAAGCGGCCTGCCGCTGCTATAGACGTCGAGTGCCGCACCATCGAAGGGCGGAGGCCCTTCTATGTGAAGCCGCGTTCCGCAATCGATGGCGTATTCGGTGCGCAATTCGCCCGAATCGCCGGCGGCGACGGCCACGAAGAGCCCGGGTGCGTCCATCAGCCGACGGATCTGGACGTGGATGGCGGCGAAGAGCGATTCGAGGTCGAGTTCGCCCGCGAACGCGGCCGCGCTGTCAAGCAGCGTGGCTAGCCGGTCTGCGCGGTCGAGCGCTTGCGAAGTGCGCCGGGCAAAATCCAACGACGCGGCCGCCAGGCGGACGGCAGCGATGGATACGAGATCGGTGGTCGCGTCGAAGACGCGGGCATTTTGATAGGCACAGAGGATGAAGCCGAGCGAGCGGCGGCCTCTATCGAGGCGCAATGCGAGAAGCGAGACCGCATTCAGGCGGTTTGCCGCCGCGCCGATCGGACCCGAAAGGGTGGCAGCATCGGGCACGGTGACACTCACTCTGCCGAATGGGAGCACTTCAGCGAGGTCTTCGACGGAAACGGACCGGCCCTGCGGCGGCGTTTCGCCGGACGCGGCGACGGCCGCCGGTGCATAAGCGCCCGCGCTCTCGTCGAGGATATAGACTTCGACGACCCGGCAATCGAGCAGCGAGAGCACCGCCCACGCGACGTCGCTCGCAGCCTGGCGGCCTGCCTCATCGAGCGCCGCCGGCGCAGCATCAACGGGGCCGCCCGCTACGTCCGGGCGGCTCACTTTCCTTGCGGCCTCTTATCCATGGAGTTCGTAAACGGAGATCGGCGCCGCTTTTCCCTTGATGCGCGCCATGCGGCGGGTGGTGGTGAGGAGGCCCTTGATCTTGTTGAACGTTCCCTCATCGGCGAGGATCTGATTCGGCTCGGCGATCGCTTGCAAGCGGCTTGCGAGATTGACGGCGTCGCCGATGACTGTGTATTCAAGCCGGCGCTCGGAACCGATGTGGCCGGCGACGACGTCGCCCGTTGCAAGGCCGATGCTCACCGAGAGCGGCCACGTCACGCCCGGCTGGGCGTTGAGAAGGTGGACTTGCTCGAGGATCTGGCGCGCTGCGGTCACCGCTCGTCGCGCATCGTCTTCGGCCGGTATCGGCGCGCCAAACACGGCCATGATGCCGTCGCCGTAGAACTTGTCGAGCAGACCGTTGTTCGCGAAAATGACGTTCACCACCGGCGCCAAATACCGGTTGAGAAGTTCGACGACTTCTTCCGGCATGAGGCGCTCCGATAGTTCCGTGAAGCCGCGGATATCGGCGAAGAGCATGGTGGCGGTTTGGCGGGTGCCGCCGAGCACGACGGAGTCGGGATCTTTCATGAGATCGCCGACGACGTGAGGCGCGAGGTAGCGGGAGAAAGATCGCGCGATGGCGCGGCTCTTCTCCTCGTGCATCAAATTCTCGGCCTCGAGCGCGCGGCTATCGGTCAAATCGTTGAGCACGACAGCCGTGCCCATGCCGCCGTTGGCAAGATCGCGAATGCGGAAAAACGTGATCTGCAGGACGATCGGACCGCGGATGAAGTGGGATCCGGCGATCTCGGTTTGGAGCCGCGCGTCGGTGCCTGCGCGGTACTGGTCGAGCAGCGCGGTGAAACCGGGGAGCCATGTGTTGAGCAGGCGCGCGTGCCGGCCGACGATCGTGGTGGCCGACAGGCCGAACGTCATTTCCGCCGCCCGGTTGAACTGCACGATGTTCTGCTGCGCGTCTAACACCACAACGCCGGACGCGATGGATTCGAGGATCTCGTCGTTTTGCGTCTTGGTGGACGAAAGTTTGCCAAAGCTCTCGCTCAGGTCTTCGTAGAGGCGTGCGTTGTCGATGGCGACCGCGGCTTGGTCGGCGATGGTCGAAAGCAGTTCGGGGTCGTGATGCAGCACGGTGTCCGTGCGGATCCGCGAATCGACGTACAGCGCGCCGATGACGCCTTCTTTGCCTTTGATCGGCACGCAGACGATCGACCGGATGTGGAGCGAGCGGATGGTCGCGGTTACGGTGATGTCGCGTTCGTCCAGTGCGTCGGTGGTGGCGATGGCTTCGCCGCGGTCGAGCACACGATCGACGACGGAGCGGCTTACCGCGAATTCGGGCCGTTCGACGAGGGCTGCGTCAAGATTCCTGACAGCTCGGAATTCCCTGCGGCCGCCGGCCGGATCGGGCACGACGATGAGCCCGCGCTCGGCGTTTAACGCCTCGACCGAAAGGTCGACGATGAGCTGCAGCAGAGCCGGCAATTCGCGGACGGAGTTGATGGCCTTGCCGGTGCGGACGATCGTGTCGGCCCGCCGGCGCTGCTGGTCGAGTTCATCGTCCAGACGTTGTGCGCGTGTGGACGCTACCTTGCCCTCGAGGTCGCGCGCCCGCACCTCGCGGCGCGCCTCGGCAAGCAACTCGATGAGTTTGGCGGCACTGCTCGTGCCGGGCACAGCGGGCCCGTCGGCGAGGTGGCGCGCGCCATCCAACGCCTCATCGAGGCGGGACGAAATTCGCGCCCACGGGTTATCGCGCCGGTCTTGGTCCATATAATTGATATCATCGGCATTGAGCACGAATACGGCAAGGGTCCGGGGTTTCAATCCGGCGATTTTCCCTCATGTTTGAAGCGTGGGACGCGGGTTTGGCCGTTCTCCGGACGCAGGACGGCCGCCCGCGCCGCATATCGTATCGGAACCGCACATTCTTCCGACTTGGAGGCGCAGATGTCGCAGACCGGATTTGACGCCGTCGAACGGGGCCTAGCGTTTGCGAAAGCGCGCGCGGTCGTGCTCGCAGCCGATGCGACGAACGCCCGTACGCCTGGATTCCAACCCGTCGACATCGCCCCGGATGGCGAACGTTTTGGAGGCCTGGTCGTTCGCGCGCTCGATGCTTCGGGAACGTCAGGCACGATCGAGCGCTCCATGGCCGCATCGGCGCAGAATTCGATACAATATCGCGCGCTTGCCGATCAAGAACGCGCGATGCTTCGCGAGTTCAAGTCGGCTGCGGAAGAGGCGCGCCGGTGACCGACGCAGCTTTCGACATCGCCGCGGACGGCATGGCGGCGGAACGGTCGGCCATGGACGTCATCGCCCGGAATCTTGCCGGCGGAGGTTCGGCCGGCGCCGCTCGCAATGGCGAAAGCAACGGCGACTCTTCATTTGTACCCGCATCATTTTCGAATGCGCTCGACGACGCGCTCTCATCAGCCGATCCCATCGACATCGAGATGCCGTTCGCAAACGCGATGCCGGAAATGGAAACGGCAGATATGTCGTCGCAGAACTCGCAGAATGCGCGGTCGGACGGCGATCCAATCGGTCAGATGATCGCGCTTGTCGCCACTGGCCGCGCGTACGACGCCGACGTTGCTGCGCTGCAGGCGGCCAAACAGATGGACGTCGAGGCGTCGGACATCGACAAGTTCTGAAGGGAACGCGAATCATGTTTGCAGGATCGCCGGCCGCTATCCAAGCCATACCCGCCGTGCCGTCGTCCGCCGGGCCGGAAGCAGGATACGCCGGCAATGCCGGCGCGGATGCAAGTTTTGCGGCGATGCTTGCCTCGATGACCGATAGCGCGGCGGGCGCGGTGGTCGCGGCCGATCGATCTGCGGCGATGCTCGCTTCCGGCGGCGGCGGTGTGGCGGCGGCCGCGATCGCACGCGCGAAAGCCGATGTCGCACTTGAAATCGCGTCCGTCGCGGCATCGCGCGTGAGCTCGGCTATAACCTCGCTGCTCCAGACACAAAGCTAGCAGAAGCGTGCTTGCCGAACTGCCGCAATCGTTGCCGGCGCTCACCGGCCGGGCGCTTGCGTGGATAGAGCGGCGGCGCGTCTCGATGTTCGTAACCGTGCTCGCCGTCGCCGCGGCCGGAATCGCGGCGGCATTCGCGGCACGATCGTACGGCGATGCCGCGCTATTCGAAGCGCCGCTGCATCCCTCGCAGGCGCGCGAAATCCAGAGTGCGCTCACGCTCTGGAACGAAACGTATTCTTCCGATGCGGCCGGCACGCAAGTGTACGTGCCTGCCACGCGCCGTAGGGACGTCCTGCTGCGGCTCACGCTGGCAGGTCTGCCGCGTCCGTTCGTGCCGACCTCAGCCGATATGCTCGCCGAACCGGCGAGCGCGATGACGCCGCGATCCCAGCTCGACGACCGCCGGCGCATCGGCATCGCAGGCGATCTCACCGAGACCCTCCGGCGCATCTCCGGCGTCGCCGACGCAAACGTCATCCTCACTCCTGAAGCCGACGATCCGTTCGCGCTGGATCCCGCGACGCCGCCAAGCGCGGCGGTGCAAGTCATATTGCAGCCAAATGCGCATCTGGAGCCGCGCGTCATCGATGGCATTCGACGGCTCGTGGCCGCAGCGGTCGCCGGTCTGACTCCCGAGCACGTGACCGTGACCGATTCCGACGGCGCGTTGCTCGACGGCGCCGCGATTCAAGATCCGTCCGCGTCGCGGGAAACAAGATTGCAGTCGTCGGTCCAAAGCGCGCTGGACGCGGTGCTCGGTTCCGGCGCGAGCGTCGTGCGCGTGCGAGTCGTCACCGCAGGCGCCGACGTTTCGCTTCAGTCAACACGAATCACGCCGCACGGTTTGCTCGATGCCGATGCCGGCCGCGAACACGGACATGAAGCCGCGCGGATCTTCGACAAAGAACGGCACGTTCAGCACTATGCCTACGACACCGACGTCGAACGCCGCACCACGGCGGCGGATTCGGTCCGCCGCATTTCGGTGGCCGTCATTTTGGACGCTCGCCGCGTCGATTCTAGCCGGCGCGACGACGTCGCCGGGCTCGTCCGCGCGGCGGCGGGCGCGGACCTCGGCGCGGGCGACACGGTCGTCGTCGCGATGTTGCCGTTCGCCACGCGCCCGTCATCGGACAAGATCGTGCCGGCCGCATCGCAATCGCGTCCGCTGTCGGCGCTCATCGCGATTCCCGCAGCGGCGGCGTGCGCGCTTGCGATGGCAGGCGCATTCTTGCGCCGGCGTCGCGAAATGGACACGCCGCCTGTTCCGGCAGCGGCGCGCGATGAGAATCGTACGCCCGATTTGGGCGCGAGGATCGGCGCAGAGACGCCGCGCACCGTGGCGTACTTGATGAGCGGCATGCCGCCGGGTCTTCGCGCGCGCGTGTTGCTTGAATTCGATCCCGAGCGGCGAAGTGCGATCGAAGCCTGCATCGCCGAGTGGAGCGATGATCGATAGCGGTTTCGTGCCGCTCGTGCCGCGGCGGCTTGTGGGAGGGCAAGCATCGCTTGCTCCGTCGGATGTAGGAGAGCAAGCATCGCTCGCTCCGCCGGATGTAGGAGGGCAAGCATCGCTTGCCCCATTTGCCGGCGAACGCCGGCGTGGACCAAGTCTCACTCCCATCAACACGGAACCGGACGAGATTCGCATTCGCGCGGCAGCCGTCGAATTGGCCGCTGCGGCGTGCGCGCGCGCACTGCGTTATGCGGTCGACAGAAATCCACGCCTGCTCGCACGATTTGTCGACGACGCATTGCGCGCCGCCGGAAGCCCGAAAACGGCGACGGTGCGCGTCGCGCCGCCTATGGCGGTCGCCGCAGCACGTTCCACTGAACACGACGTCGTTGCCGATCACGGGCTCTCGCCGGGCGATGTGTTTGTGGACTGCGATGCCGGCACGGTCG
>DATCBN010000085.1 GCA_036511855.1 Candidatus Eremiobacteraceae bacterium
GAAGTAGTCCAAGCCAAACCCGGCATTCGCGAAGAGCGCGCCAAGCCCGCCGACCATGAATCCGGTCAGTACCAGTTCGTAGATGGTAAATATCCCGAGCGTCATACCGCCGGCGAAACACATGCTCGCCACTCTTATATTATTGGCGATGATGGCCGCCGACATCGTCGCCGCATAGTCGCGGTCGAACGCGAAGTTGCTGTCATGTAGACTCTTGTGGATCGGCTCGATGAGCTGTGCGGGCAACAAGGCGTAGATGTCCTGAGGTTTGACGACGACCAGCCAGTAGGCGAGCACAGCGGTCAACGCGAAGAGCGCGGCACAGGCGAGGATGTATCCGCCGGAGTTACGCACTTCGCATGGGAAGACCGTGGTGTAGAACCGCAGGAAGCGCGCGCGGCCTCGCTCGATCCCTCCGCCATAGACGTAGGCGTGGGCGCGCGCCGTCAACCTGTTCAGATACGCGCGCAGTGCCGGATCGAAGCGATGACCGTCCGCGTAAGCGAGGTCGGACGTCACCCATCGGTAGAGCCGACCGAGCTCGGCGACTTGCTCCGCCTCAAGGCGGCGCAATCCGCGCCGCTGCACGGCCGCGATCAGTTCTTCGAGACGCGCCCAACCTTCCCGGCGCTTCTCGACGAACGAACGTTGCGTCATTCGCGCCGTTTCTGGCGGCAAGCGGTTGCACCTTCAGTCTACAGGATTGGCGATGGAAAGATCGGTCACGGTCCGGACGCCCGAGAGCATCGCCTTTCACTATGAGCTGGCGGGGCTCGGCAGCCGCTTTCTCGCGGTGGCGATCGACCTATTCATCCAACTAATCCTGGCGTTCGGCGCTATCATCCTCACGGGATATGCGAAAGGCGGTTTCGACCGCTTCTTGGGCTCGCTCCATCTTAAGTCATCGCAAACGGATTCGATCATCTATGCCGGAGCGATCGTCTTGTACTTCATGATCTTCTTCGGATACTTCATCGCGTTCGAAGCGTGGTGGAACGGCCAAACTCCCGGAAAGCGCGCGATCGGCATTCGCGTGGTCCGCGATGGCGGCTACCCGATCGGTTTCACCGAGTCGGTCATCCGAAATCTCATACGCATCATAGAAGTCGCGCTATTCATCTATGGTGTATCGGCCATCTGCGCGATCATCTCTGCATACAACAAGCGACTCGGCGATCTCGCTGCCGGCACGATCGTCGTGCGTGACAGTTCGTTTGAAGTGACCAATCCCGATAGCTGGCTTCAAGGCGATGCCGATCCCGCGCCGCCGATGGGCGTCGCCGGCGCTGCCGGGCTCTCGGACGACGAGGTCTCACTCGTCCACCGTTATCTCGAGCGGCGTTCCCAACTCGAGCCGGCAGTCGCACAACAACTCGCGCAACGCGTCGCCGCGTCGCTGCGGCCTCGGCTCGGTCCGGATTCGGCCGACTTGGACGATCACGAACTGCTGCGTCGTGTGGGCGCGGCCCGCCCGCGCTGATCGTACTGTAGGAGGGTGAGCAACGCTCACCCATTATTTTTCCAATGGGCAAGCGATGCTTGCCCTCCTACATTAGAGATTGAACGAGCTACGAGCTGTTTGCGATGTCTTCGAGCACGCGTTGTGCGAAGACGCGCACCATGCGTTTGCGATACGGGATGGTCGAGCTCGCGTTGTCCAGCGGCCGTCCGACGGCAAACGCGGCGTCCGCCGCCGCTGCGATCGCTTCCGGCTCTAGTCTGCTTCCCACGAGTGCGCGCGCCGCTTCAGGGACTTCCATCGGCTTGGGCGCCACCGCATTGAGCACGATGCGCGCCGCGCGGCACGTCCCCGATGGATCGATGGTGAGAGCTGCCGCGACGCCGAGGATCGGAAAGTCGAACGAGTTGCGCAGCCGCAATTTCCGATACGCGCTTCGCGTGCCCGCTTCCGGCGGAGGAACGACGATCTTTACGACGATCTCGTCGGGTCGCCTCGCCCACGCCACCATTCCATCGTTGAGGAAGAATTCGCCCATGTCGAGCTCGCGCGTCCCCGCCGGCCCCCGCAAGACAACGCGCGCCCCGTATACTTGCAGCACCGGCGCTGTGTCCGACGAATTGATGGCGACGCATTTCGGGCTGCCCGGCGCCACGCGGCAGATGTCGCCGTCCTTTTTCATGCAGAAATCGAGCGCCTTGCGCCAATCGAGATTTTGGTTGTAGTAGTTGCAACGCGTGTCGAGACACACATTGCCGCCGATCGTGCCGACGTTGCGTAACTGCGGGGTCGAAATCACCGAAGCCGCATGCGCGAGCGCCGGATAGTACTTGCGCACCACGTCGCTCTCCGAAACTTCCGTGAGCGTGGCGAGCGCTCCGAGGGTCAAACCGGTGACTTCGTTGTAGGCGATGAAATGCAGATCGGCGATGGGACGCAAGCCCACTAAGACTTTTGGCGTGAACAACCGCTGCTTCATGTTCGCATAGAGATCGGTTCCTCCCGACACGGGCAGCGCGTCCGCACCGTATCGCGCAAGCAGCATCGCGGCTTCTTCGCCCGACCGGGCGGGCTGATATTCAAACGGCGGCAAACGCAGCATGAACGTTCTTTCGTCTTTATTGGATCAAGCGAATGAGATTATTGCCGAAGTCGGCTATGTAAAGGTTCCCGGTGATCGGCTCGACGGCGATTCCGACCGGGTGACCGAATTCTGCGCCCTCGAAGACCCCGTCGTAACTGCCGATCGACCCGTTTCCCGCGACACTGGACACGACGCCCTGCGGCGAGATGCGCCGGACGGCATTGAAGAAATAATCGACGACATACAGCGAGCCGTCGACCGGATCCCAAGCGATGCCGGCCGGAACTCCCCATCGAGACATCGCGTTCGGACCGCTGAAGCTCGCGTTGCTGCCGCCCGCGAACGTCGTCGCGCTTCCGTCGGTCGTCACGCGCCGGATCCGTTCGTTCCCTGGATCGCTGACGTACAGAGCACCGTCGGCCGCGTCGAACGTTATGCCCAACGGATTGTTGAAGCGTGCTTGCGTGCCCGTGCCGTCGGCGAATCCCTCGCGCCCACCGGCAACCGTTGTGACGACGCCGGCGGTGGTGACACGGCGGATCTCATTGTTGGCGCTGTCCGCCACGTAGAGCGCACCGTCGCGCGAGTCGAACGCGATGCCCTCCGGGTGCGAGAATCGGGCGTCAGTGCCCGTCCCGTCTTGGCGGCCTTCGAGGGTGGAACCAGCGACCGTCGTCACGATGCCGTCGGGCGTCATCCGCCGGATCTCGAAGTTCTTTTCGTCGCAGATGTAGAGCGCCTTATCGACCGGGTCGTACGCGACGCCCGTCGCCACGTTGAATCGGGCGCCGCTTCCCGCGCCGTCGGCGCTCCCTGCTGCGGATGAGCCTGCAACCGTGACGACGTTCCCATCTTTTGTGAGTTCGCGGATCTCATGCTTGTCGGAGACGAAGAAGCTGCTCCGGTCAGGGTCGGCCGCTATGTACGCGATGTCGGCAAACGTCGCTGAGAGCAGCGGACCGTCTTTTTGCGATTCAATGCCGGTGCCGGCATATGTGGTCACGGATCGCTTCAACAGCGGAGTCGGTGTGCTTGTCGCGGCGGCGGTGGCCGCCGATGTCGGCGCGGGCGCCGGCGTCGGACCTTGATCGACCGCCGGATCGGCGCCGAGCACCGATAGGCCGACGAGGGCCACCCAAGCGGCTGCCCAGCCGCGCATGCGGCGCACGGGCCGCGAAATGTCACGCACGCGCGGGCGCCTTCCGCAGACGCAGCACGCCGCCGCTGCTCGCATCCAACGCGCGCAGCACTTTGTCCGCGGTGATCGGCGTCGAATACACGCGAGCTTTGATCGCATCGGCGACCGCGTTGGCGATCGCGGGGATCACCGGATTGAGCGGTCCTTGGCCCGCTTCTTTTGCGCCGAACGGCCCTTCGCGATCGTCCGTTTCGATGATGATCGACTCGACGGGCGGCATATCCAAAATGGTGAGGGTCTTGTAGTCGAGCAAGTTGGGGATCTTGTGCTCGATTCCGCGAAACGCCGATTCCTCCATGACCGCTTCGCCGATGCCCATATAGACGCCGCCTTCGATCTGGCCTTCGACGGAGTCCGGATTGATCGCGCGCCCGACGTCGTGCGCAAGCGTGATCTTCTCGATCTTCACCTCGCCGGTGTCGAAATCGACGTCGACCTCTGCGACGCACGCGCTATACGAATACGCCGGCGAAGGACCGACACCCGAGCCTTTGAAATCGCCGGCGAGACTTGGCGGCGTGTACGAACCCGGAGCAGCGAGAGTGCCGAACTTGGCTTCGGCCATTTGCGCGGCTTCGAGAAAAGTCATCTCCGTCGCCTTGTTTTCGACGTCGAACACCCGACGGCGCGCAAAGCCGATGCGCGCCTCGGGCACGCCCAGATGTTCGGAGGCGACAACCGCCAACTGATTGCGAACGCGACCGGCTGCGTCGCGCGCGGCGTTTCCCGCCATGAACGTGACGCGGCTCGAGTACGAGCCGAGGTCGACCGGAGTGAGGTCCGTATCGCCGGCGCATACACGCACGTCCATGATATCGACGCCGAGCGTCTCGGCGACGATCGCGGCGAGCATCGACTCCGATCCTTGGCCGCACTCGCTCGAGCCGCAAAAGACGGTGACACCGCCGCCGCGGTCGACTTTGACGATCGCACCGGAATGCGGCATCGGATTCCAGTAGATCGCAAGTCCGGCGCCGCAGAGATACGAGCTCGCCGCTATGCCGATGCCTTTGCCGCGCGCCATCTTGCCGCGCTTCTCGGAATAGCTTGTCCGCTCGGTCGCCGCATCGAGGCATTCGCGCAAGCCGCACGACGTCACGCGCAAACCATTCACGGTCGTGGTATATGGATCGACCGCGATTCGTTTGCGGTATTCGGCCGCATCGAATCCGAGCGCATCGGCGATCTTGTCGAGGTGACATTCAAAGGCGAAGCGCGGCTGCGTGGTGCCGTGCCCGCGCTTCGGCCCGCACGGCGGCTTGTTCGTGAACACGCGAATCCCGTCGAACTTGTACGCTGGGATCTTGTACGTGACCGTCGTCAACGCGCCGGTGTAGTAGGTGGAGGCGACGCCGTACGATCCGTACGCACCGCCGTCGAGCCACGTCTGCAAGTGGCAGGCGGTGATCGATCCGTCGCTTTTCACACCGGTGCGGAGCTTCATCTTCACCGGATGACGTCCGCGATGAGCGAAGAACACTTCTTCGCGAGTGAGTGTGATCTTCACCGGACGGCCGGTCTTGCGCGCGAGATACGCTGCGACGAGCTCGTGCGCGAAGGGCTCCGTCTTGCCGCCGAATCCACCTCCGACCGGCGGCGCGATCACGCGTACGTGCGCGGCCGGCATCTGCAGCACTTGCGATGCGATGCGATGCAGGTAGTGGGGCGTCTGCGTGGATGCCCAGATCGTCAATTTCTTGTCCGGGCCGTAGTCCGCCACGACGGAGTGCTGTTCCATCGGCGCGTGCGTGTTGCCCTCGAAGAAAAACTCGTCGTCGAAGATGCGGTCCGCGGCGGCGAATCCGGCGTCCATGTCGCCGAACTCGAGATGCACTTCCTTGTGCACGTTGTTCGTGCGCCGCGGGTTTTCGTGCAGCTTCGGCAGATCTTCGCGCAGCGCCGTCTCGATATTCATGATCGGCGGAAGCGATTCGTACTCGACGTCGATCAACTCGAGCGCCTCTTCGGCCGTCAGCTCGTCATCGGCCACGACCGCAGCCACTGGGTCGCCGACGTATCGAACCTTTTCGATCGCGAGCACGTCTTCGTCCGGGCTCGATGGCAGGATGCCGTATTTCACCGGCAAGTCGGCCCCGGTCATGACGGCCACGACGCCCGGCATGAGGAGTGCGCGAGAGCAGTCGACACTTTTCACGAGAGCGTGGGCATGTTTGCTGCGAAGCAGCTTGCCGAATAGCATGCGCGGAAGCACGATATCGTCGGCGAAGTTCGCCGCGCCCGTCACCTTTGCGAAGGAGTCCGGCTTCGGCAGCGCTTTGCCGACGACCGAGAATCCCTCTTGCTTGCCGTCGGGCAAACCCGGCGCCGCCTGCTCGACGCTCGTGACAAGCGCGTCGGGTGTGAAGCCCGCAGCATCGATGTCGGGATTGGTCGCCGTCGAGATTTTGCGTTCAATCGTCATGCGCGCCGCTCTGCATATCGGAGGCTGCCGACTCGACCGCTTCGATGATCTTCGTGTAGCCCGTGCACCTGCACAGGTTGCCGCTGAGAGCTTGCATGACTTCGACGCGCGACGCGCGGGGGTTACGCTCGAGCAACGCGACCGCGCTCATGATGAAGCCGGGAGTGCAGTATCCGCATTGCGCGCCGCCGGTCCGGACAAAAGCGCGCTGCACGGGGTGCAATTCGCCGTCTTTGGCAAGTCCTTCGACCGTGCGGACGTCGTGCCCGACGGTCTCGATCGCCAACGCGAGACACGAAAGGACGGCATCGCCGTCGACGATGACCGTGCACGCTCCGCAATGGCCCATCTCGCAACCGTGCTTGGTCCCCGTGAGATTCACGTCTTCGCGCAGCACTTCGAGCAGGGTCTTATTGGGGTTGAATGCGCATTCGACATCGGCGCCATTGATGTGCAGGCGAGCCAAAACTTTGGCCGGCGCGATGGACATGGTCTTGTGCCTCGTTCAGCCTGGTGAACGAGCGTTCAGCCAGTGGGATTTTCTATTTCACGAGCTTTGCGCGAAATCCCGTTGATAAAGGAAGTGCCACACGCCCGCTTGGGCCCGGTATATCGAGATGATATGTTCGGTCGTATCGCCGTTGCGGTCGAACGAGAACTTCCCGATCACGGTCATCACATTCGTGGAAGTGCGCAATTTATCCAGCACGGCCGCGCGTGTGGGAATGCCGCCTCTGGCGTCGGCGCTGGCCGCGGCGATGGCGCTGATCAACGTCTGCGTCGCCGCGTACGCGTTGGCGGCGTACGCGCCGAGCGGAACGTGCACGTTTTCGTGATAGGCTTTGACGAACTCACCTGCAGACGGCAGCGCATCGGCATTGACCGCGGCGACCGTGGCATAACTGTTGTCGGCGGCGCTGCCGGCAACATCGAAATACTCTTGGGTCTGTATCCCGTCGCCGGATGCGAACGGCACTGACTGGAGACCGGCCTTCACGAGCGCCAAACGCAATTTTCCGCCGCCCGTGGCCTCGCCGCCGAAGAACACGAGATCGGGATGCTTCGCCTTCACGCGTGCGGCGACCGCCGCCAAGTCGGCATCGGCGAACGTGATGTGTTCGTGTGCGAGAATCTGTCCGCCCTCGCCGTTGAATTCGCCGACCCATTCATCCGAGAGTGCGCGGCCGAACGTGTTCGCGTCGTCGATCACGTACGCGCGCTTTGCCTTCAGCCGTTCGTAGGCGAATTCAGCGCCGGCCGGGCCTTGCACGTCGTCGGTGGTGCAGACCCGGAAGTAAGTGATCTGGTCGGGATGCGCCGACCGCAGCGCGAGCGCTTGCGTCCCTTTCGTGAGCTCCGACGTCGTGTTCGCGGGGCTGATCAATGCAAGGCCGGCTTTGTTCGAGATCGGGATTTCCACGAGCGCGACATTGCTGTTAAGCGGACCGATGACACCGAGCACCGCTCCATCTTGGGTGAACACGCGTAGGTTGGCGGCTCCGCGCACCGGATCGTGAGCGCCTTTCCCCGAAGCGTCGTTGAGCACGACCGCTTGCAGCGTCATCCCCGGAACCAAATTGCGCGTGTTCGCGTCCGCGACGGCTAACCTGACGGCCTCTGACGCCGGCAGGCCGTCGGGGGCGTCGACGCCGGTTATCGGGAGCGTGACGCCGATCTTGATCAACGTTCCGGCATTGGACGCAAGCGGAACCGGTGCGTGCTGCGCGCACGCGGCGAGCGAGAGTGCGCCTGCGATCGCAAGCGCCGCGCACACATTCCGAACCGAATCATCGTGGTACATCATGTTAATGTTATCGGTCGTTTTAGCCCTTTCCTGACCTCGTCTCTATCGTGACCTTCTCCATTTTGTCGCCAACGCGGACAGACTTGACGGCCTCGATCCCGCTCGTCACCTGGCCGAATACCGTGTATTGATTGTCTAAAAAGCGCGCATCGCCAAGACATATATAGAACTGCGATCCGGCCGAGTTGGGACTCGACGCGCGCGCCATCGACACCGTTCCGAGCACGTGCGGTCTATCGTTGAATTCTGCTTTTAGATTGTAACCTGGTCCGCCGGTGCCGTCGCCGGTCGGGCACCCGCCTTGGATCACGAAGCCGGGCTCGACGCGATGAAAATTCAGCCCATCATAAAATCCGCCGCGCACGAGCTTGATAAAAGCGGCCACCGTTCCGGGCGCATGGTCCGGATAGAAATCGAATACGATGTCACCATGCGTTGTGGTGACGCGCGCCTGAAGTTGTTTCGACTCGTCGTACAGCGCGGCCGACTCTTCGGCAGTTGGTGGCGCGTTCTTCGGCATGTAGACCTCCTAACATCAGCGATAACGGCTTTGACGCAGACGTCCAAGCCCCTTGAACGCTCCAGCGACAGGGGCATCAGCGAAGTCGGACCAACTCTTCGGGTCCATGGATGCAGCATTTGTCATCGCGGGCGTGCTTCTCGTCGGACTGATTTTGTACGACATATTTCTTGCCGTGCTCGTGCCGCGGCCGGCGAGCAGATTCGCCCGGCTCAGCGCCCGCTACGTTCCTTTCGTATGGCGCTATTGGCGTTCGATCGGTTTGGCGCTGCAAGACTCGAATCGCCGCGATGCGTTTCTCGGGATATTCGCGCCGTTCGGCGTGATCTCGTTGCTTGCATTGTGGGAGTTGTTCTTGATCGCCGGCTTCGCGTTCATGCAGTTCGGACTGCGCGATCGCGGCGCGCCGTTGCCGGCCGACTTTGGAGATGCTTTCTATTTCGCCGGCAGATCGTTCATCTTCGGTGATTATGCAGGCACCACGATGCAAGCGCGGCTGCTTTCGCTTGCGACCGGCGCGACCGGGCTCGGCACGATAGCCGTCGTGTTGACCTACCTGTTTTTGATGTTCGGCGCGTACCAGAGACGCGAAGTGCGCGTGATCATGATCGACGTGCGCGCCGGCGCGCCCCCGTCGGGAGTGGCGTTTCTCGTGAGCCACGCCGAATTGAACATCCGCGCCGATATGCCCGCGGCGTTCATCGACATGCAAGCCTGGTCGGCGGAGATCCTCGACACGCATCTCGCTTATCCGATGCTCTTCTACTTCCGGTCGAGCCACGATCACGCATCGTGGATCGCCGCGCTCGGCGCTGTGCTCGACGCCGCAACCCTGTTGGTCACCACGGTCGCGGACGAGGCAGGCGGTCAGGCGGCGTTCCTCATCGACGTCGGCACGCATGCCATGCACGACATCGCCGATTATTTCGGCATGCCGCTAGATGGCGGCGCGGGCGTCGAACGCGCGGAGTTCGCCGCCGCGCGCGGGAGGCTGGCCGGCGCCGGCTATGCCTTGCGCGACGAGGAGACTTCTTGGAAAGAATTCTGCCGCATCCGCAGCCGCTACGCCGAGTCGCTCAACGCGATCGCACGGTACTGGGCGATTCCACCAGCCCAATGGATCGGCGACCGTTCTGCTCTGCGTCACTGACGATTCAATCGGCGGTGTTCTGTGCGACGGCTGCCGGGACTACGCCGATCTGCGCCGCTTTGCGCGAGGCGTTCGAGTTTCGGCCCATGCGCTGAGCGCGCGAAGAGCGGTCTCTAGTTCTTTGCCCGATGCGGTCAGTTCGTAGCTCACTCTCACCGGAGGCCCCGGATCGACGTGGCGTTCGACGACGTCTTCGGTCTCGAGCTCGCGGAGCCGCTCGGCTAAGAGCCGGTCGGACAGATCCGGAATGGCCGCGAGCAACTCGTTGAATCGCCGGGGGCCGCAGATGAGGACGCGAACGATTGCTCCGGTCCAGCGCTTGCCGATCAATTCGATCGCCTGATGAAAGCGCGGACAGAACTCGGTGAGTTTCGCGGGCATTCGTTCGTCCATCGTCGCCTTTGAGTATAACAGAACGGCATTGTGTTTGATAGGCGAGCGGGACGGCATCCACTGCCTACGTATAGTAAGTTACATACTTGACAGAAGTACGTGATTTGGGCGATAATCCCTTTCGGAGGAAACATGAAAACCCAAACAACCACCTTTTCCATACAACGATCCGGAGAACGCTACCATGCCGATCACGGTTGGCTGAAGTCGTTCCATTCGTTGAGCTTCGCCGACTACTTCGACCCGGCCAACACCAACTGGGGAGCGCTGCGCGTGTTCAACGATGACTACATCGCGGCCGGCCAGGGTTTCCCATTGCATCCGCATCGCGATATGGAGATCATCACGTACGTCTTGAGCGGTCAGCTCGAGCATAGAGATAGCATGGGCAACCGAGGCGTGGTAGGGCCGGGCGGCGTTCAGTTCATGAGCGCCGGCACCGGCGTCCGCCACTCGGAGGTCAATCACTCGCCCGCTGCCGAGCTGCATCTCGTCCAGATGTGGATCGTGCCGGGCCGGACGGGCGTGCCGCCGACATACGGTCAACACGATTTCGTCATCGCCGACCGCCTGGACAAATGGCTCGACGTCGCGGGCGGCGTTTCGCAGCCATCGGCCGTCGTCCGTCTCACGCAAGACGCGTCGATGCATGTCGCGCGTCTCGAAAAGGCGGAACTCACCCATCGCTTCGCTCCTGGCCGTCTCGGATTTCTCTTTGTGGCTGACGGAACTGTTGAAGCTCGGCAGGAGCAGCTAGTGAAAGGCGACGCCGTGCGGATCCGCGGTATTGACGAGCTTTCGATCCGCGGTCAAGGCGAGATACTGCTGTGGGACCTGCCGGACGTGGGTTAGGCGCTCCAGTTTCGTTCGGCGATCCGCAACGCGGCGATCGCCGGAAGCATCGCAAGCCAGCAATATTCCATCGTCTGCGAACCCAAACGGTACGCGAACAGCGATCCTAACAGTACCACCGCCACGACGCCGGTTCGGCGAGTACGCCTCGTCGCCTCACGACGGAGCTCATCGCTCACGGTGAGCCGTTCGTCGCGCAATCCTTTCGCGTACAGAATCGCGATCAGCCCGTACATGAGTCCCAAGCTGAGTGCGTACGCCGCCACCACGATAGGTTCACCCTCGAAGCGGAAGAACAGCTGAAGCGCGAAGGTGACCATGACGATCGCCGCAAGCAATGCGAAGTTGAGCACGATGCTCAGCGTGTCCGCGACGAAGAAATTCGCGAACAAACGGTTGTGCAGCCACCATATCGAACAGACGACGGCGAAGCTTGCGGCAAACGCCAGGTACCCGTTCGGATGCGTGAGGAGGTCGCTCGCCGACGACGGCACGTGCAGGCTGAATGCGAGTTCGGATAGTGAAAATGCGATGACGATATCGCTGAACGCTTCAAGCCTGCGCACCATGTGATCGTGGCCGTGCGGAAGCGCCTTGTCCGGCATGCCTCGGGCTTCGTTCACGTCGCACCGCTACCCTCGGCGCACGACCGACGCTTGACAGTTAGCAAGACGATGCTTTATAGTTAACCCGATGGTTAACTTTTCGCCGGCCCGAACTGCAGCGCCCGCGCTCGATCGAGTGTTCGCCGCGCTTTCAGACCCCACACGGCGTCGCATTCTCACTCGGCTCGGAGCCGGGGCAGTCACCGTATCCGACCTCGCAGCTCCATTTCGCATGTCGCTGCCGGCGGTCTCCAAACACCTCAAGGTTCTGGAGCGGGCCGGGTTGATCGCGAGAGAGATCGACGGGCGCCTGCATCGCTGCACGTTGAACTCCGCCGGATTTCGCGGTGCCGCCGCGTGGATCGATCAACATCAACGGTTCTGGGATCAACATATCGATGCGCTCGAGCGCCACGTCACGAGGCCGGACACCCGCCGCGCGCGCGCGCCGCACAAAGAGAGCAAGAAGTCATGAGCTGTAGGAGGGTGAGCAACGCTCACCCATTTGGGCAAGCGCTGCTTGCCCTAGTACGATCAAATTTTTTCTGGGCAAGCGATGCTTGCCCTCCTACAATGACGTCGGGGCCGTATCGCGGAATTGAGCTGCGTACAGCGTGGCATAGGCTCTTCCGCGGGCGAGCAGTTCAGCGTGCGTGCCGGATTCGACGACGCGTCCGCGTTCGATGACGTAGATCGTATCCGCGCGCAGGATCGTCGAGAGCCGGTGCGCGACCACCAAACTTGTCCGCCCGCGCATGAGCGGGACCAGCGCGTCTTGGATCAGCGCTTCCGACGTCGAATCGAGCGAACTTGTGGCTTCGTCAAGTATCAAGATGCGCGGATCTTTGAGCAGCACGCGCGCGATGGCGAGCCGCTGACGTTCGCCGCCCGATAGCTTGTGGCCGCGCTCGCCCACAACCGTGTCGTATTTCTCAGGAAGCGTCTCGATGAAAGCGGCGATGTTCGCCGCCCGGCACGCGGCTTCGAGTTCGGCGCCGGTGGCCTCGGGTTTGCCGTAGCGCAGATTCTCGGCGATGGTCGTGTGGAACAAAAACGTCTCTTGGGTCACGATGCCGATGTTTCGCCGAAGACTGTCGAGCGTGAGATCGCGCACGTCGTGGCCGTCGACGCGCACGCTGCCCTCTTGCGGATCGTAAAAGCGAGGCACGAGATTGGCGATGGTGGTCTTGCCCGCGCCGCTTGGGCCGACCAGTGCGACGAGCTGCCCGGGTTCCGCGCGCAGGCTGACGCCGTCTAAGACCCAGCGATCGGCGGTATAGCCGAATCGCACGGCCTCAAGCGCGATCGCGCCGCGGGCCACACCGAGCGAACTTGCGTCAGGTTTCTGCGGCGACTCAGGCGTCATATCGAGATATTCGAAGATTCTCTCGAAAACCGCGAACGCGCTCACCACTTGCACTTGAACCCCGACGAGCGCCGACGCCGGACCGTAGAGCCGGCTTAGGTATTGGACGAAAGCGACGATGACGCCGATGGTCATCGCGCCCCGAACCGCCAGCAGACCGCCGCCCAGCCAGATGATCGCCGGTCCTATGACGATCAGTGCCATCACGATCGCGAGGAACCACCGCCCGACCATCGCGAGGCCGATCTCGAGCCCCATGAGCTTGGTGCCGGCTTCGTGGAACCGTTCCGCCTCGCGCTTTTCCCGAACGAACGATTTGATGAGCGTGATGCCCGATAGTGAAAGCGTTTCTTGGATCAAGCTCTCGATGATGTCGCGCTGTTCGCGAGTCTGCTTGCGCACGGCGTACATGCGCGCGCCGACCGGATTGAGCGGAACGATCATCACCGGGATGACGATCAGTGAAAGCAGCGCCAAGCGCCAGTCGAGCACGAATATCGCGATCGTGGTGCTCAGGATGACGACGACGTTCTGCGCGATCGAAGCCAGCGTGCCGGTGACGACGTTGTCGATCGCATCGACGTCGCTTGAAACGCGATTCATGATTTCGCCGGTCTTCGTGGACGTGAAGAAGGCGAGCGGCATGTTGTGCAGATGGCGCACCAGCGCGTCGCGGATGTCGCGCATGATGCCCTCACCGACGTACGCGTTGAGGTAGCCTTGCCACCCGCTTATGGCATTGGCGAGCAATGCGCTGACGACGATGCCGGCGACGTCGAGTCCAAGCGCGCCGGCGTCGTGCGCAGGAATCGCATGATCGATGATGTGCAGGGTGAACAGCGGCGGCAGCAAGCCGAGCGCGCTTGTGAGGCAGATGCAGAGAAGGACGAGCGCCTCATAGCTTGCGTAAGGCGCGAAATAGCGCGCCACCCGGCGAAGATCGACATGCGGCGGCTTAGCGGGCCCGTTCGGCCCGAAACTTCGGCCGTGGAGAATCGCAAAAGGGCTGGAGCCGAGCATATCGCGGTTGTTCGTTTTGTCATCGCGCGCGCCTTCCCGCAGAGCCCCCGGCCATGCCTAGCCATTTTACCGGATGTTCGCGCGCAGGTCCGGATGACATACTGCCCATATACATCACTCCCGCCATCCGGAGCTTCAAACGTGACCACACTCGAATCACTTTCCAACGACGTCAGCGGTGCGATCGCACGCGCGGCGCAATCCGTCGTCGCCGTCGATGCGCGCAGGCGCGCGACATCGAGCGGCGTCCATTGGCGCGAGGGGATCGTCGTAACGGCCGATCACGCGGTCAAACGCGATTCTGAGATCACGCTCACGCTGCCCGACGGCCGGGAGGTGCCTGCCGAACTTGCCGGACGCGACGCGTCGATCGATGTCGCGATCTTGCGCTTCGATGGCGCCGGACTTCGGACCGCCGACTTCGCTTCACCCGACGATCTCGCGGTCGGACGTCTCGCGATCGCGATCGCACGCTCGGACGATGAAGGCGTCGCCGCCACGTTAGGCGTTGTCAGCGCCCTCGGCGGACCGTGGCGGACGTGGCACGGCGGCCGCGTCGACCGGCTTATCCGCCCCGATCTCAACATCTATCCCGGTTTTTCAGGCGGGCCGCTCATCGACGGCAACGGAGCGGTGATCGGAATGAACACCACCGGACTCTCGCGCCAAACCGCATTGACCGTGCCCGTCTCGACGATCGAGAGAGTCGTGGGCCAACTTCTCAAACGGGGCAAAGTGACGCGCGGATATCTCGGCGTAGGCATGCAGCAAGTGCGCCTGCCGGACGCGATCCGCGATCGTCTGCACGTCGAAGCCGGTGACGCCGTCATCGTGCTCTCTGTCGAGCCCGGCGGCCCGGCGGAGCGCGCCGGCCTGTTCATCGGCGACGTCCTCATTTCGCTTGACGATCAGCGGATCGACGATGTCCACGACGTGCTGGCGTTCTTGAGCGATGACGTGGCGGGCCGCAACGTGCGCGCATCGATCATCCGCGCGGGAGCGGTCACCGAAGTAGTGATCGCGGTCGGCGAGCGCCCTATCGACGAGGGCGAGTGACATGACGACCGACCTAGATAAGGGTCTCGCGAGTCTTGCCGAGAGCGTTCGCCTCTCGACCGTGCAGGTTCGTGCGCAACGGCACGGCGGCGGATCGGGCGTCGTGTGGAGCGCCGACGGCGCGATCATCACTAATGCGCACGTCGTCGGGTCGGCGCGCGATGTCTGGATCGAATCACCGGACGGGCGGACGATTCGCGGCGCCGTAACGCTGCGCGACGACCGTCTCGATCTCGCAGAAATCACGCCGATTTCGGAAGCCGGCAGTTTGAGAAGCGCGACGATCGGCCGCGCGGGCGCGTTGCGCGTCGGCGACGTCGTCGCGGCGCTCGGTGCGCCGCTTGGAATCGCGGGCACTCTGACGCTCGGTATCGTGCACCGGGCGACCTCAGATCGCCTCGGCGTGACGCGCCGCTGGCTCGAAGCCGATCTTCGGCTTGCGCCCGGTAACTCGGGTGGACCGATGGTCGACGCGCTCGGCCGCGTCGTGGGCATCAACAGCATGATCGCCGGCGGGCTCGCACTTGCGGTCCCAAGCGAGACGGCCGATCGCTTCGTGCGCACGCGCGGCGTACGCGCATGGTTAGGCGTGACGACGCAGCCGGTCGCGGTTCATAATGCCGTCGAACGCGGCGCCAACGTCCGTTCCATCGAAGCGACGCTCGGACTCATCGTCGTCGAGCTTGCGCCCGGCGCGCCGGCCGAGCTTGCGGGCCTGTCGCTGGGCGACGTGATCGTCCGAGCCGGTGGCGAATCGATCGACCGGCCCGATGCGCTCGGGTTCGCGCTCGACCGGATGGTACCGGGTGATCCCATCGTCGTCGAAGCGCTGCGAGGCAAGAAGCTGCGCAGCATCAGCATTGTGACCGGTAGGCTCACCGCGCAGGTCGACCGAGCGGCGTGACTCGGGTCTTCATCGCCGCGGATACGCTCCAAGCGCGCGAGACGTTGGAAGCCGTCGTCGTATCGACGCACGACTTCGAACTTGCGGGGTCATCGGAGATTGAACAGGCGATCAAACGCTTTCAATCCTTGCGGCCGCTGGTCGCGGTCGTCGACGCTCCTGATTTGGAATCCGCATATCAGGCGATTGAGACCCGTGCGCAGGTGGTGGTCCTCGGCGATGCCGCTTTGGAACAGACGTCCGAATTGCTGCGCGCCGGCGCGGCGGCGGTGTTGCCGCGTGATGCCGATTCGCTTGCGATCGTCGCGGCCGTCCGGGCGGCGGCGGCCGGGCTCGTCTCGGTGATGCGAGAAGCGGCGCCGGCACTCGCGTCGACAAGCAGCGCCCGATCTTGGCCGATCGATGAAGATGCGTCGCCTCATCTCTCGCCGCGAGAGCGCGAAGTTCTGCGTCTCGTCGCGGCCGGCACGGGCAACAAGGGCATCGCGCTTCGGCTAGGCATTTCGGAACACACGGTCAAGTTTCACGTCGCATCCATTCTTGCGAAGCTGCATGCCGGTTCGCGGACTGAAGCCGTGACCGAAGGGATCCGCCGCGGCCTTGTGATGCTGTAGCCGGCCGTCGACCATTTTCTGTAGGACGGTGAGCTGTACTAGGGCAAGCATCGCTTGCCCATTTTTTTCTGTAGGAGGGTGAGCTGTACTAGGGCAAGCATCGCTTGCCCAAAAAATGGGTGAGCGCTGCTCACCCTAGTACGGCTAGCCCTACTACGATTGTCCCTATTGCAAATCGGTGTTGTGTTAACATGGACCTGACCGAACATGCGGCGAAAAACCGGCGACACTGGGATGCGACCGCCGACGATTATCAAACCAAGCACGCCGCGCAGTTGGATTGGCGAAAACCACCGTGTTGGGGCGTGTGGGAGCGGCCGGAATCCGAGCTGCAGATCCTCGGCGACGTCGGAGGATTGGACGTGCTCGAATTCGGCTGCGGCGCGGCGCAGTGGTCGATCGCATTGCATTTGCTCGGCGCGCGCATGGTCGCGCTCGACAACTCCGCGCGTCAACTACAGCACGCCCGGCGCTTGATGGACGAAGCGGGCGTCGAATTTCCGCTCGTTCACGCGAGCGCTGAAGCAGTGCCGTTGGCGGATGATTCCTTCGATCTCATCTTTTGCGATCATGGCGCTATGTCGTTCTGCGATCCCTATCGCTCGGTGGCCGAAGCGGCGCGAATGCTACGCGCCGGCGGTCGTTTCATCTTCAACATGGCGACGCCGCTCGTCGAACTCACATACAGCGATCTCGAATCGAAGTCGACGGAGACATTCCAGCGCGACTACTTCGGGCTGCATCGCGTTGAGGACGCGGACACCGTCAGTTTCAATCTTCCCTATGGGGAGTGGATCCGCGTGTTCAGCGAGCACGGACTCGACGTCGAAGCGCTCATCGAATTGCGGCCACCCGAGGGCGCGCCCAGTACGTACGGAGACTATGTCCGGCTCGAATGGGCTCGGCGGTGGCCCGCCGAGAATATCTGGAAGACGCGCAAGCGCCTGCCGGCGCAGGGCGCGCCGAGGTCAGGGTAGATTCCGATAGTACGCGCAGGTGCTCTTGAGCGGACATGGGTCGCAAAGCGGTGCGGTCCGCCGGCATAGCTCGCGGCCGTGGCGCGCGAGCAAGACGTGTGCATCGATCAAGAAGTCGAAGTCGCGTTCGTGGAATTCGCCCAAGGCTCGCTGGACCGACTTGTAGGTCGCGGCATAGCTCTTCGATTCGGTCCCGAAGCCTAACCGCGTCAGCACGCGTAGGCCGTTCGATTCCAACGCCATCACCGGCTCGGTTCGGCTCAAGAGCAGTATTTTGTCGACGCCGGGATCGCCGATCGCAGGAAATTTCTTCAACAAGCGGCGCCGGCGAGCGGGTGGCTCTGCCAAAACACCGGCTGTGCCGCCGCCGAATTCTTCGATGATGATTCGTGCCGCCTCGCGCATTCGCGCCGCTCGGAGATCGGCGTAGACGCCACCCTCGGCCGCAGCCGAACGAAGCATTGCCTGCTTCGCACGGGCGATCGCCTGCGGCGTGACGCCGATGCGGCGCCGCAGTTCTTCGAATGCCGCGGCGCGCCGCTCTTCAGGTACGAGATACGCCGCATTCTCGTAGAGGACGATCGCGAATGGATCGATGGCGATCGGCGGACGGGGCGGCCCGTACGCCGATCGAAGCCGAGCGATGACGCGTTTCAGCGCGGTCATAGAGCGCTCACGGGGTTGACTTCCGCACAATGCGCATGATACGATTGCTCACGTTGAAATCGCTCCCGCAAAGGAGACCATGAACCAATGTTGCTGACGACAAAGCGGTACGACCGCCCCGGGATGAACGGCCTTGCCGTGATTCCGTCTGTCGTCGTGTGCCTCGCCGGCCCGGGCCATGCGTGCGCACCCAGCGGAGGATATCGTTTCATTCGTCGATGACGCGCAGCAATCCGCGTTCATCGCGACCGATTCGAGGCCTCCGCATCGCGGAGGCCTTTTCAATTCCTCGTGCAGTCGTCATCCATCAGGAAAGGAGGTAACGCACATGCACGGCTTCGTCAACCTCGACGTCGCACGCCAACGCCAGGCCGGATTCCGCGCCGAAGCGGTGGCCGGACGGCTCGCTATGCTCGCACGCGCGCTGCGCGTACCTGCGCGCCGGCGCATGGCAAAGCTGATCGTCGCGATCGGCTATGTCATGATCAGCGCGGGTCACCGGCTCGACTCCGAATGCGTTTCGCGCGATCGCCCCCGTCTGCGTGCAGTCTCGTGACGCACGCAGCGGCACCGGCGGACCTTCGTCCGCCGAATATTTCGGGCATTCGGAATTGGGCCCACCCGCCGCCACCGAACATGTCGCAAGCGACAATCGCAAGGGACTAGGACGCGCGACGCCTCGTCCCTTTTCATTTCGGCGACTATGTTTTCGATGGCGCCGATCGTTTCTCGATGCGGAGCAAGGTTTTTCGGAAGACCGGCTCGGGAACAAATCTCGCTGCGGCGACAGAACCATTTCAATACAACTTCGGCCCGGGCCCATCTGAACAAGAAAAGAACGGGCCGCCGCGCGTATACACGCTCTTCGTGAGTTGGAAATACTGACGGGTCATCCGAAGAACCGGACAGATCGGCCGCACATCGTTCGGCGGAGCCTACGATAAACATAGGCTCCGCATCATTTTGTAAGGCCGCCGATGCCGGCCGCACTCACGAAGTACGGTTGTCCTCTCGACGAAGCAAGGCTTTTCCGTGAACCAAAAGAACCAGCTTGCGATTGCTACGATGCCGTTGTCGGCATCGGTTTTGGCGATTATTCTCGCGAAGGGAAATCAAAATGTCACGACTCATTCGTTCTTTCACCGTTACTGCAATCGCGGCGATGGTCCTTATGGCAGGCATCGCAGCGCAGCAGGCAACGGCTGGGACGACGGGCGGCATTCAAGGCTACGTCACCGATGGTTTAGGGAAAGCCATCGCCGGCGTCCAGGTGTCAGCTGCTGCGCCATCGTTCGCCACGCGCACCATCACGGGTGCGAACGGCTTCTACGCGATGAACGGTCTTCCACTCGACACGTACACGCTGACGTTCACGAAATCAGGGTACTTGTCGCAGTCTATCCCTGGCATCACCACCGTACAGGATCAGACATCGCGGATCAACGCGCGCCTCGACACGGAGGCAAAGACGCTCGGCAAGGTCACCGTCCGAGGCACGACGTCTCTCATCCAGCCCACGCAAACCGCAAACACGTATGTCGTCAACCAGACGACTTTGTCCAATCTCAACGGCACGCCGCAGGATCCCAACGGCTTTCAAGCGTTCAATTCGCTTCCGGGCGTGACCACCGACAATGCCGGCTATCCGGTGATCCGCGCCGGCCAGGAAAACGATGTCGGATACCAGTTGGATGGCGTCGACAACACCGATCCGGTGACGGGTCAATTCCTCAACGCCGTCACGTTGAACGGGGCGCGCAGCGTTCAGCTCTCCACCGGCGGATACGATGTCTCAGCCGGAAACACAAACTCGGGAGTCATAAACGAAGTGATCGACCACGGAGCCTATCCCGGTTCGGGCGAAGCGACTGCACGCGCGTTTTTCAGCACGTACGGACATGAACTGTCGCTCGACTACGGCAACGCGACGCCAGACAACAAGTTCTCCTACTACTTCTCTTACGACGGCCAGCGTGACGGCCAGGAATACGGCGACAAGCGGAGTCTGCTTCCGCTCTACGTCGCCTTCGGCGATTTCACGACGACGAACGACGAAGTGCTGAATCTCTTCTATCGCCTTGGTCGCGACAATCGAGACGAGATCCAGTTGCTGAGCAATCTCAGCAGCCAGACGTTTGGATTCGGCTTTGAGGTCAACGGCAAGATCGCGCCCTATGCCGGAAACAACCAAAACGTTCAGATCAACTCCGAACCGATCCTCGACAATTTCGGCGACACGCTGCCCGTGCCGCAAAGCGACTACTTCACGCTGTATCCCGGACAAGTCACGCCCCATCAGAATATCGGCGTGGCAGACGACCAGACTTTCAGCTCCGTCATCGACAAACTCAATTTCAAGCGCCAATTGTCCCCGTCAAGTTATGCTGAGTTCACATTGCACAAGACAATCGAGAATCTGATCTTTCGCTATCCGTACGACGTCGGTTCGTTCTCGGATTTCTACGAGGACCTCCAAACCCAGGGCACCGGCCTCGGGTTCGACTATGCTAACCAGATCTCCGATAAGCATTCGATCGGATTCGGCGGCGACATGACGTATTACGGCAGCAAGTACTCGGCCGGCTTCCCAAGCTCCGAGTCGTTTTACGAGCCGCTCTCCGATATCGGCTGTCCGCAACTGCTCGACAACGGCGGCACGGGTGTGGGCGGCTGCTACATCGCACCGTTCAACCGAGCTATGAACCAGGCGAACGGCGGCCCATTCCTCGACGGCACGCTGCCCACCGATGCGGCACACGCTCCGCTCAGCACGTACGTCGACGATCTATCGGTGTCCAACGACCCCATCCACCGGTATGACCTCTTCGTGAAAGACCGGTACCAGCCCAACCAACGGCTCACGCTGACCGCTGGCCTGCGATTTGACAAACAGGTCTACGGTCTGCCGGCGAATGCGGCTCAAGCCAACACGTCGTACTTCTACAACGATGCCGGCAATCTCGTCACGGTGCCCGGTAAGCCGTTCAGCTCGGACATCACGGCGCCGTCGCAGATCAGCCCGCGATTCGCGGCAGCCTATCAGTTGGGCCGCAGCGATGTCCTGCGCTTCTCAGTCGGCCAGAACATCGAGTTCGCGACGCTATCGGCAGTCGAGGACAAGTATCGTGTGCCGACCTCGCTGCAGAACTGCAACATCGCAAACGGCTGCTTCATCCCGTTGCCCGGCGGACCCGGAACGGTGCCTGCCGGTCAGGAGACCAACCACATCACCAATCTGTACCAACAGATGAATCTCGATCTGACGACAAACGAGTTCGCCCAGTACACTCCCGTGCGCCCGCAGCACGCCATCAACTACGATGCGTCGTGGGAGCACGAATTCGGCGGAGGCACCGAGCTCCGCATCACCCCTTACTATCGCAAGGGCACAGACTACATCGTCGGCAACTCGCCGTTGCTCACCACGCTCGCGAGCGGGCAACCGGTGTTCGGCGCAGCGCGCGAAGAAAATGCCGGCGTCAATGAAAACACTGGCGTCGAGTTCGCTCTACAGTCGCAGCATCGCCTGGGGCTGTCCACCTCGCTCGCCGTCACGTACGACAACACGTTTGCGAACTACGACAGCGACTTCTTCCCGTTCGTCAACAACGCTGCGTTGGCCGCGAACCACTTCTTCCATGTCTCGTATGTGGCGCCCATCACCGCAACGGCGAACCTCGTCTACGATTCACCGCACGGTTTCCATATCTCCGCGACGGTGCCGTACGAGTCGGGTTACCGCTACGGAGTCGGTAAGAAGGTGTACATCTTCACCACAAACGCGAAAGGCCAGTCCGTTCCGCAGTTGGTCCTCAACACCGATTTGGCGAACGGCTACACGAACGCATACTACTACACCGATCCCAACGATCCGGGCACGGAACAACAACCCAACATCATCGGTTCGCGCGGGACTCCCGAAGGCGATGACCCGGGCACACTTCACGGCGTCGCGAACACCTATCTCAACTTGTCGATCTCGCAAGATATCGGCCCCAAAGATCGCGGATACCAAATCGGTCTGCGCGTGGAGAACCTGCTCGGCAACTACAATCCGTCGTCGCCCTCTAACAACATCTGGTACGAGAACTGCGGATTCGGGAAGCCATGCGGGCCGAACAACAGCCTTGGTAATCCCGTGTCCGGCACGAATCTGAACGCCGGTCTGGAACCCTTCCAATACAACTACGGCCGGGCACCGTACGAAAACGAACAGACCGGCTTACCGCGCGAATTCACCGTGTTCTTGAGCATGAAGTACTAGAACGCCAATCGATCCATAGTAGGGTGAATGTACTAGGGCAAGCATCGCTTGCCCATTTTTTTTCCGATGGGCAAGCGATGCTTGCCCTAGTACGGTTGCCCTCTACGAGAGGTCGAATCGCATTTAGACGTAGTCCTTCAGCCACGCAACCCAACGCCGGTCGATGTCCGCGTTGCGGACCGGATCGGCCGGCAGATGACCGCTCACCGGATACGCCACAAATGTCACCGGTATCTTGTTGTCCACGAGCGCGTGATAGAACTCGTACGATTCCGGTATCGGCACGCGAGGATCGCCCGTATCGCACATGATGAGCGTCGGCGTGGTCACATCCTTCGCATACGTGATCGGTGAAACGTCGCGATACAGTTGCGGATCGCTCTGCGGCGTTGCGTGCAATTGCAGTTCATCTGCTTTGTGGTCGTCCGCGATCGAGTAGTCCACCATCCAGTCGTTCACCGCGGCGCCGGAGACGGCGGCCTTCCAAATATGATAGTGGGTGATCATCCACGAGGTCATGTACCCGCCGTACGACCAGCCGGAGACGCCAATGCGCGACGGGTCGACGATGCCCAGCTTTTCGACAGCCGCAATGCCGGCCATGATGTCGCGACCGGGCCCCGCTCCTGCGTCGGGTGCGATGGCAACTTCGTACGCATTTCCTAGGTTGTCGCTGCCGCGATAGTTAGGCTGGAGCACGACGAAGCCGGCGGCCGCCAGCAATTGAGTCGTCTCGTTGAACGCTAAACTCGAAGCCCAAATCGGGCCGCCGTGGATGTAGATCGCCAGAGGATACGCGCGGCCGGCGATATATCCCGAAGGGTATGTGAGCACGCCGTCTTCGGCAAATCCGTCCGGGCCTTGCCAATCGATACTCACGGTTTTTCCGAGGTCGAGCGCCGCGGTAGGATCGTTAAGATTCGTGAGTTTGACGGGAGCCGCCGAAGGCGACGTCATGAAATACAATTCCGTCGGATCGCTTCCGGTGCTGCCGGTGAAGGCGATCGCGCCGGCGCGGCCGACGGTCACCGGCTCCCAGTCATTATCGTTGATCCAACTCACGGATCCAATACCCAATCGTCTCGCCGCGCCGCCATCGGCTGGCTGGAGCCACAACGCGCTCGCGGTGCCGATATTGGCGCCGAGCAAGACGTTCGCGCCGTCCGGCATCCATTTCGCGATGAGGACGTTGCGGTCGAGCCCAGCGGTCAACGAGCGGGCCGGCCCGCCGGCCGTCGGCGCGACGAATATCTCGTTGCCTTGATTGTAGTCGCCGCCGCGCGGATAGGCGAATAGCGTCTGCGCTCCATCGGGTGAGACCACCGGCATCATCTGATAGACGCCGTCCGTGAGCTTCTGCACGCTTCCGGTGGAAGCGTCTGCCACCATGATCTCTTGCAGATACTCGTCATCTTCTACCGCGCTCGGCAATCGCGCGAACACGATGTGTGTGCCGTCGGCGGTCCAGTGCACGACCGATTCGGTCGCGTAGGTCGTGCTGGTGCTCGGCAAACCGCGCGCGCCAGACGTGAGCCGCTTGTGCCATGAACCGTTCGACGCCGCAAGCCAGATCTGGTTGGGCGTTGGGGCCGAGGTCTGCAAGAAGTCGTTGTTGCCGACAGTGAACGCGTCGTCGTTGGAATCCGATCGGTCGCTGTCCGGGTCGTCGGCGGTCACGTAGGCCAACCTCTTGCCGTCGGGGCTCCAATCGAATTGCTGCACGTCGTTTGGCGAGTCCGTGATCTGCTTTGGATCGCCGCCGGTCATCGGAAGCACAAATATCTGCGCCGACGAGTCGTTGCCGCCGGTCTGCGCGATGAATGCTATCCGGCTTCCGTCGGGCGACCAGCGCGGAAAGCCGATGCCGTCGCGCGCGTGCGTGAGCGCCCGCCGGGAATGCGTCGCGACGTCGATGAGTTCGAGCGTGGTATCGTATGTGTCGCTTGAGAAATTCGGCCGGATGACCACCACGGCCACGGCCGACCCGTTCGGAGAGATCTGGGGCTCCTGAATGTCGACGAGGCGCTTGAGATCGTCGAGCATGAACGGCCGCGCTTGAGCTGGGAGCGGAACCAAAGCCGCAAGCGAGCTTACTATGACGACAAGTCCTATGCGTGCATCCACAATATCAAACCCTCCGGCTCATCATACATTCAAGGCGTTCGTGGCCGGCGCGTTGCGAACCCGTCGCGGAAATAGCGCTCTAGAACGGCATGGCAGGACCGAGCCCGGGTGCACGGCTCGGGAGACCAAAGCATGATTTCGAAGTGTGCGAAATTTTTGTTCTGTGTGGCGCTTGCCGCGCTGTTCCTCTCCATTCCCGTCATTCATGTGGCGGATGCCGGCACGGCGCCAATCGGAATGGATGTGGAAAGTCCGCCGGATGCGCAATGCTGTTCGAATGCGCAATGGAGCATGTTCAAAAACCGGTCCGAGAGATCGGGGAGGACCGACCACATCGGTCCGCAGACGTCGCACGTGGCGCCCGCTGATCGACTCTGACATTCAAGCCGGAGCGGTCATCGCCGCGGACGGAACAATTTATGCAAGGTCCGCCTATGGCGTCATGTATGCCTTTAATCCCGACGGCACGATAAAATGGATGCGCAAGCTCAGCAGGTTCGAGATCGCCTCGACGCCGGCGATCGGCGGCGACGGCACCATCTATTTCGCCGGCGATAGCTGCGGCGCGATCCATGCGCTCAATCCCGATGGAACCCAGAAGTGGACGTACGTCACGAACGCGTACACGCGCTGCGCTCCGGCCATCGGCCTCGGTCAGCGGCTCTACAGCGGTTATCTGGCCGACCCGAACTTCTCGAACAATGGCGGCCTCTTGGCGTTCGGACCCTGACAGAGACCGCTGCGCGGTACGATACTTGCCCTCAAGCTAGTAATAGTGATATCATGCTTGTGGTTTTGGTCTGTGGTAGGGCGAGCACATCCCCAGACGTCGAAATTGGAAACCTCGGTTCTCCCATAGCGATTGTCATCACCCCAACCGAAACGAATTACTGACGAGTGCGTCGTGAGCCTCTCACGAAGCGCAATGGGAGTTTCAACCAAGGTGTTTACCGATCAACTTATCACATGCGTGGATTGCGGCCAGCAGTTCACTTTCACAGCCGGCGAGCAAGAGTTCTACGCCCAAAAGGGCTTCCAGAACAAGCCGAGCCGTTGCCCGGATTGCCGTGCAGCGCGTAAGGCGAGTCGCGGCGGATCCGGCGGCGGTGGCGGTGGCAGCCGCTTCGGCGGCGGTGGCGGCGGCGGCGGCGGCGGCGGCGCGCAACGCGAGATGTTCCGCACCACGTGCTCGAGCTGCGGCGGCCCGGCCGAAGTGCCGTTCCAGCCGCGAGGCGACAAGCCGGTCTACTGCCGCGACTGCTTCCAACAGCAGCGCAGCGCCTACTAAAAACCCGGCACAAACTGTGGGGCCGGCCTTTATGGCCGGCCTCATTTTCGCATTTACCGTCGGTCGGTCACGCCGACTGAACTAGGCCCTTCTTCCACTTCCAACAGCTTCGCTGATGGTCATTGACCATGCCCACGGCCTGCATGAACGCGTACATGATCGTGGGGCCGACAAAGATGAAACCGCGCTTTTTAAGGTCGAGGCTTAGCGCATCGGCGGTTTTCGCGCCGGCGAACGTGCGCAAGTACTTGGCGAACGAACCGAACTCGCGCTGAACTTCTAAGAAATGTTTGGCATTTCGGACGGTCCCGGCGACTTTCAGCCGGTTGCGCACGATGCCGGGATCGGCGAGCAGGCGTTCGACGCGCGCGGGCGTGAAGCGCGCGACCCGAGCCGGGTCGAACCGCGCGAACACTTCGCGATACCGATCGCGTTTGGCGAGAATGGTCGACCACGAGAGACCTGCCTGCGCTCCCTCGAGGATGAGCATCTCGAAAAGCTTGTGGTCGTCGCGAACGGGATCCCCCCATTCGCCATCGTGATAACGGATCTCGAGCGCTCCCTTGGCCCAATGGCAGCGCTTGCGGTCCACAGTTTTCACTGACTTCGTCATGGCGTGAATACCCGATAAAAAGGCGCGCCCGAATCGATCGCGCGCAGCGCGCGCCCGGAGACGATTGTATCGAAGGAGAGCCGTTCGGGCGACCAGGTGTCGGTCCCCACGCGGAATGCGCCGCCTGCCAGTGGCGTGAGTTCGGTTTCGCCGCCATCCGGCGTTTCGGACCACAATTTGTCCGCTCTGACGAACACGCGGAAATTATTTCCCCAGTTGGTCTCGACCGACCGATAGTGACCGGCGTAGGCATCCCACGACGGCGGATGCGCCGTCGATTTCGGTCCGCCAAACGCCGGCGCGAAGTATCGTTTCGGCCCGTTGTCGACTTCGGTATACAGTCCGGCATGGTCGCGCGAACCGCAAATAGTAGAGGGCGAACCGCGGATCGGCGACCCAAAAAGCGTCGGTATCGGAGGGGAACATGGGCAATTGGCACGCCGGGGACTGCAAATAAAGCCGGTCGCCGTGCCGGCGTCTTCACGTGGAGGAGATCCCCCGGTTGCTGCGCGGGCGCCGGCGCCGGGAGCGGCTTGCCGCCCACGAGAGCGCGCTCGATGGAGAGCGCGTACTCCACCACCGAGCATGGCCGCGGCGCGGTGTATCCGAAATTCGTGAGTGCCACTGCGCCGAATCCGCCATCGAGGTCGGCCTCCATGCACGCCGTATACGGCTGAGTCCCGCCGGTATGACCGACGACGCTATGTCCGTCGACCGTATGAACGGCCAAGCCGTAGGCATATTTCGTGTAGAGACTGCCGGTGCCGCCCGCGTCAACCGAACCGACGGTCGCCGATGGCGAAGTCAGCAGAGCGAAGCTGGAAGCCGATAAGACTTGGCCGTGCGGTCCGGCGCCCCGGTTGAGCAAGAAGCGCAGGTACTTCGCCATGTCGGGTGCGGTGGAAAGCGCTGCGCCGTCGGGCCAGTCGGCTTCGTAGAACGGGGCCTCGACTACGGGCAAGTCCGGTGACGGCGGGCGGTCGTCGTATTCATTGAGGTACCCGACGGCCATCCGCTCGCGCGCCTCGTAGGTGGTGGCGGGCTCGCTGTCCGACATGTCCAGCGCCTTGAAGAGATCGTCGCGGATGATATCGGGATACGGCCGGCCGTCGATGTGTTCGAGCATGTACCCAAGCGTATAGTAGCCGTTGTTGGAATACGACCAATGAGTCCCGGGGGCGAAACCGGTCTCGACATTTTGCAGCGCGTACACGAGATATTCGCCCGTCAGGTCGTCGCGCGTGCCGTCGGGCAATCCGCTCGTGTGGTTGAGCAAGTCGCGGCCGGTGAGCGGCCGGTATTGCGTGTGGACGCGAAAGTACGGCAGGTAGTCGGTGACGGGTTTTTCGGGATCGAACGCACCGCGATCCCTCGCTTGCAGCAACGCCACGGCGGTCATGGACTTCGTGATCGAACCCACGCCGAAGAGCGTCGTCGCGGTGACGGGCCTCCCGGTCTTGAGATCGGCCGTACCGAGATAGAGCGTGATGAGCGTCCCGTCGCGGTTGGTGACCGCAAGAGCCATTCCTGGAATATGGTTATCGTGCATGAATGCCTCAGCCGAGGCCTTGATGTCGCCCGTCGCATCTTCGGCGCCGGCGGCGACCGGTGCCATCAATAGTAAGCCGCACGCAAGTATGCGCAACAGACGTCGCACGTTATCCAATTCCTCGCACTATCTACCAGTTCGGCGAACGTTTTTCCAGAAATGCGCCGATGCCTTCGCGGGCGGCTTCGGCGTCGGCGTTGCGCGACATGACTTCCTTTGTATATTCGTACGCTTCGTGTTGCGGCAGATCGCGTTGGCGGTAGAACGCCTGCTTCCCGAGTCCGGTCACGTACGGGCTGAAGCGCACGACCCGGGCCGCGAGATCGGCGGTTGCGGCGTCTAGTGCGTCGAGCGGCGCCACCACGTTGACCAGGCCCGCCGCAAGCGCCTGCTGAGCGCTGATCGGATCGCCCGTGAGCAGCATCTGCATGGCGAGTTTGGCGGGCACGGCCCGGCTCAATGCGACCATCGGCGTGGAACAGAATAGGCCGATCTTGATCCCGGGAGTCGCAAACGTGGCGGACTCCGCGGCGACCACCAGATCGCAGGATGCCACGAGCTGACAACCGGCAGCGGTCGCGATGCCGTGCACCTGCGCGATCACCGGCTGGGGAATGGCTTGAATCGTCTCCATCAATACCGTGCACGCGTCGAACAATTCGCGATAGAACGCAAGGTCGCGACCTGGGAACTCGGCGAGATCGTGACCGCTTGAGAATACGCTGCCGCGAGCGTTGAGCACGACAGCGCGCACACCTGGCGCGTGCTCGAGCGTGCGCAGCGCCGCCGTTAGTTCGCGCATGAGTCCGAGCGATAACGCATTGCGCTTGGAGGGGCGATTGAGCGTGAGGGTCGCGACGGGCGCGGAGTCGTCGATGATGACGTTCATCGCCGATACTGATTCTTGCATGTGGGAAACATTCGCGAGCGAAACCGGTCGTTACCCCCGGCCGGCGCGCAGCGTGCTACACTTCGAGCGCCGAAAGATTGCGGCTGGCGCGGCCCAGCGTCTCCCAAACGGCGATGCTGGTGAGCACGAGGCTCGCGGCCAGGCCGACGAGAGCGCCGGTCGTGCCGTGCAAAGTCAGTCTGGTCAGCCACAACGCGGCGCCGCAGACGACAAGCATTCCGAGACCGTTGAGAAATGGTATGACCATGCGCGGTCCGCGATTGATGGAGTTCGGGTTTTCCCATGTGAACGATGGGTGGCTCGTGTCAAACGCGACGCCCAGGCTGATCGAGCACGCGGCCATGATCACGCCAAAGCCTACGACTGCAAAGCTCTGCGGCAGATTGAAACCATATCCGGCCGACAACAAGCCGCCGCCTATCGCGGCGATCGTCGCGGTTTGGCCGAACGGAACGAGCACCTTTGCGACGAGCACCTCGTGCGCCCGCAGCGGCGACGACTTCAAGACCCAGATCGCCGCGTGTTCGAGAGAGAGCGACGTCATGCCGGGCGTGACGGCGCCGAGAACGGCCACAAAGCCGATCTGCACCATCGCGAGCTGCACGGTGAGCGGGAAGATCGGCGTTTGCACGGCGTGCCCGATGAGCAGATAGACGACGAACATCAGCGCTCCGATGTGATTGAACCAGAGCTGCGGCGTGCGCAGGAACGTCGTGAGATCTTTCGTCACCAGCGCCACGATGCGCGAATGCCGCGGCCCGACGCCGGCCAGCGGTTCGGCTACGCGCCGTATGCCCCCGGCGAACGAATCGCTCCAGCCGCGTGCGAATGACCGCGATACCAGCCACAGGGCCGGCGGGCAAATGGCGAACGTCTCGAATAGGAGCATGGCGGTCCAGCCCAGGCCGGCTGCAGAGCCTCCGGTGCCCACGCCGCCGAATGCGGAAAGCCCCCAACCGAGCCACGTGCTCGGCAACCACGATGGCGGCGGCGGTAAGCTCATCGTGGCGACATCGCCCGTGATGTGAGACACGCGGTAGAACATCGCGATCCAAAAGACCGTCGGCACGACGGCGCCGACGAGCCACAGACCTTCTTTTGCCAAGCGCGCGGGTATGACGCGCAGCGCGAGAATCGTGACCACGACGAGCGCGGCATACAGAATCGCCGGGAATACCGTGATGCCGACGATCATCGCCGGATACGCGATCCACGGCGCGCCCAATGCGGCGAGGTAGCCGAGAACGAACGGTAAGACGAACGCGAGGATGTAGAGTTCGTTTTGCACGACGCCGAGCACGAACTTCGCCGAGACCAGCGCTGGAATACGAACCGGCAACGCCAAGAGCAGCGGCATGTCCGTAGACGCGTAGAGGTCGCCGAGCGCTTGCCCGAATGCGATGACGATGTCGGTGAGAAGATAGACGAGGAATGCCCACGCGGGGACGGTTGCCAGCAGTCCGCTTGCGCCCGCCGCATCGAGCGCGCGCGTACCGACGTACGTGCCCATGAAGATGAGGCTGAACAGCACGCCGCCAGCTATCATCGCGGCCGCGTGCACGGTGGAGTTCGACCACTCGCGTCGCGCGGCGAATATCCGGATCTGCAGGAGTCTGACGACGAGCAGCCATGTCTGCGAGGCCGCGGATCGGCGGCGCATCGTGCCTGCCGGCGTGAATAGTATCAACGCGAACCCGCGACGATGCTCCGCAGACGATCGCCGGATGCGGCTTCGCCGGGCTCGCCGCCGGTGATGTTGAGAAAGACATCCTCAAGAGTGGCATCGCCGCGCAGAGCGCGCAGTTCGTCGACGGTTCCGATGGCTGCGATGCGGCCGTGATCGACGATCGCCACGCGGTCGCATAGTCCTTGCGCGATCTCCATGATGTGCGTGGACATCATCACCGCGCCGCCGGCGCGCGTGACCGCGCGCAAGATGTCCTTGAGCAAACGCGCGCTTTTCGGATCCAACCCCACGGTCGGTTCGTCGAGGAAATAGATGCGCGGTTCGTGCAAGAGCGCGGCGCACAGCGCGACTTTCTGCTTCATGCCGTGCGAGAACCCTTCGAGCAGCTCTCCGGCGGCCGACGTGAGCTCGAAGAGGTCGAGCAGCTCGCCGATGCGCGCGCGCTTTCGTTTCGGGTCCATGCCGTAGACATCGCCGATGAAGTTGAGGAACTCCACGGGCGTCAGCTTGCCGTAAAGATTCGGCTCGTCGGGAACGTAGCCGAACATGCGCTTCGCGGCTTCCGGCCGTTTCACGATGTCAAAGCCGCCGAGAACCGCCCGGCCGGCAGTCGGACGCAATAGTCCAGTCAGAATTCTTATCGTCGTGGTCTTGCCGGCGCCGTTTGGTCCGAGAAATCCGAAAATCTCGCCGGGCTCTACGCGAAATGTTATCTCGTTGACCGCGACCGTGGCGCCAAAGCGTTTGGTCAGCGACTCGACTTCTAGGAGCGAACCACTCATTACAAGGGTATCGGTTGGATGCACCAGCGGCGTGGCCTTCGACGTTCGTCACTAGCCGCGGGACACCAAATTCCGGAGACGTCTTGTAACGCAGCTAGCCCTGCACCCGTCGTATGCTTGTCGGCTTTGGAGTGAGCGCATCCGGCGCGGCTGAGCTTTTGACGTACGCCCGATCTTGGTGTGAAAGACGGACGCAGCAGTCGCCGGCTCTCAAGCCAGGGGAACCCTCGTTTGGCCACCGTGAGCGCGGTCACTTTGAATGCGCGACGGGACTTTAGGACACCCAAAGCGAGGACTCCGGACGAGGTAATTCACTTCTGTCTATGGGTAAGTAATAGGAGCGCAAGAGTGATTCGGGAAGAAAGTCGTCAGTTGTGAAGGATCGCGTTTTTCATTCCGGCGGTGACGGTTCGCCAGACAGCGGGCCGGTCAGTTGGTTTGCACTTCGCACCGACGACACGCATGCTTTAGCGGACCACTTGCGTCACTTGCAGGCCGATGACGTCAAACGACACTTCGCCAATGGCGATTTCGAACGTTGGCTCACCGAACTCTATCACCGCCCGGATCTTGCCGAAGCGGTGCGCAGACTTCGAACCACTTGGAACGGCGAACAGAATCCCCGCGCTGAATTGATCGCCGTGCTGGAATCCACCAACTTCAAGGCATCGTAATTTTCCCGCCGATTCCGCGGCGCTTCCAACGATTAGAGCAACTGCCGCAGGGCGAACGGCAGCCGCTCTTTTTTGATTACGTAATCCATGTGCAAAACGATGCTCGGCTCTAAGTCGTCCCGGGAAATGCCGCCGGCCGCGGCCAAGGGTTGACGACGGTAGACGATGGCAAAACGCAAATGGGAAATCATCTCGTCGGAGCTCGTGATCGAGTCCCCGTGGTACAATCTGCGCCGCGACGCGTGCAGGCTTCCTCACGGCTCGGTGATCGAACCATACTACGTCCGCGTCCACGACGGATTCAGCGTCATATTCGCGCTCACAGCCGAGCGGCATGTCGTCATGACGCGCCAATACAAGCATGGCATCGGCGACGTCGTGCTGGAACTGCCGGCGGGAGCGCTCGAGCCGGGCGAAGATCCCGCTGCTTGTGCGGCCCGCGAACTTGAGGAGGAGACGGGTTACGTGGCGCCGTCCTTCGAGTTGATCGCAGAGTTCGCGGCCGATCCGACAAGCTCAACGGGGCGTTTGTTTTTGTTTCTAGCCCGTGACGCGACGCCCGCCGGCACGGCGGCGCCCGACGTGACCGAGGACATCGAAACCGTGCTCTTGCCCGTGGCCGACGTGATCGCGCGCGTCCGCTCGGGCGAGATCTACGTGCAGAGCCACGTCGCGGCCATTTACACCGCGCTCGACCGCTTGGGCCTTATCGGTGTGGACGCCCGCTAGCCGCCGGGTTCACGTGGCCGCCGACATCGGTCGACGGCCGTACCAGAGCGGCTGACCCCAGAACATTTCCATTACGACTTCACCTGATGCAAGATGAAATGGTTGCCTTCGGTATCTTCTCCGAACGCCATGAAGCACGGCCCGTTTTCTTCGATGTGTTCGGCGATCTGCGCACCTCGAGATCGAAAGTGATCGGCAGCCGCGCGCGCATCGTCGACGTGGAACATGACTCCATGTCCTGGATGCCAAGAACCGTCGTCCATACGCCAGAGACCAAATGTCGTGCCGTCCGCCAGCTCGAACTCGGCGCCTTGCTCGGCTTCGTAGAGGACGGGCAAACCCATGACATCGCGCCAAAAAGCGATTGCGCGTTGCGGCTCTTTGACAAGATAGGTCGTGACGTCGATGCCCTTTATGGCGATCGCCTGTTTCGTTGCGCTCATGTATTCGCTCGCTTTCGTGCTTGGAAAAAGTGAGAAGGGCGACTAGTCGCCGGTGGTGTCGGCTTCAGACCCGCTCGCCGGCGGAGAGGCCGCAGGCTCGGACATGATCGCTTCATATCCGGAGCGGATCAAGTAGACTTCCAGTGATTGGAACAACTCGCGCCCCGCCGGCGCTTTTTGTGTGCTCGTGCCCATAGGCGGGCTCTCTTTCGTTTCGAAATCTCGTTGAGGGGTACCACAATCCTACCCCGGCATACTTGACAAAGGCTGTCAAGTATTGTGGTAATATGAGGATATGAAAAGCGACCGGCTCTTGGCGATGCTTCTACTCTTGCAGGCGCGGGGGCGGCTCGCCGCCCGCGCGGTCGCCAGGGAGCTGGAAGTCTCGGAGCGCACGGTTTACCGCGACGTGGATTCGCTAAGCGCGGCCGGCGTGCCGGTGTTCTCCGAGCGGGGGTCGCGCGGCGGCATCGTCCTCGCCGCGGGCTATCGGGCCGCATTGACCAACCTGGGCGACCAGGAAGTGCGCGCGCTGTTCATTTCGGCGTCCAATCCCATCGCCGACCTCGGCCTTGGCGGCAGCTTGGCCCGATCGCTCGAGATACTGGCCGGCGCCCTGCCCGAGACCAAGCGCCGCTCGGCGGAGCGCGCGCGCGGCCGCATCTATATCGATGCAAAGCGATGGGTGCAGGCGGAGCAGCCGCGCGAACATCTCGCGTCGCTGCAGCGGGCGATTTGGCAAGACCTGCGCGTCGAGCTTCACTATCGCGACCGTGCCGGAAAAGTCACCCGCAGGATGATCGAGCCGCTCGGCCTCGTCGCCAAGGCCGGCATTTGGTACCTCGTGGCACAATCCGGCGCCGAGATGCGCGTCTTCCGCGCAGAGCGGATCATCGACGTGCGCGTCACGGACGAGCGATTCGCGTGGCCGGCGGACTTCAACCTCGAGCAATTCTGGCGCGACTGGAGCGCCGCGCTTGCGGACCGCACGCCGAAATATCCGGTCAAGCTTCTTCTTCACGTCAATTCCGCGCGAGTTCGCGAAGCATTGGAGTGGTTCGAGGCTCGCTTCGATGCCGACGGCAGCGTTGCGCACGTCAGCTATCCGGGGCCCGAAATCGCGCTCGGCGATGTGCTCGCACACGGCGGCCGGGTGGAGGTGCTCGAACCTGCCGAGCTTCGAGCGAAAGTGATGGCGTGTGCCCGCGAAGTGACCGAGCGCTACGCATCGCCGTAGGGGCGAGCATCGCTCGCCCATCTGATTTTGTAGGAGGGTGAGCAACCCGTACTAGGGTGAGCAACGCTCACCCAATTGGGCAAGCGATGCTTGCCCTAGTACAATGGCCCTCCTACAAAGAGACGCTTGCGAGGCGATCTGCGGCTTCGAGGACGTCGGCGCGAGAGACGTCGAGGTGCGTGACTGCGCGGAAGCGGCCGCCGCCCACGTCGTTGACGGCAACGCCCGCAGCTCGCCAAGCCGCGTGCAATCCGGGCAGCGATGCGCCGCGCGGAGCGAACAAGACGATGTTGGTCTGCACGCTCGCCGGGTCGCAATCGAACTTGCCGCTGCTTGCAAGCGACTCCGCGAACGATCGCGCGTTGGCGTGATCCTCGTGCAGCCGCTTGGGTCCGTCTTCGAGCGCGACGAGCGCCGCGGCGGCCAGCACGCCCACTTGGCGCATGCCGCCGCCGACCATCTTGCGATAGCGCCGGCACTGCGCGATGAAGTCACGCGATCCTGCAACCGCCGAACCGATCGGCGCTCCCAAACCTTTTGAAAAACAGATATTCACCGAATCGGCATCCGCGCACAGAGCAGCCGCGCTGACGTTCAATGCGACGGCGGCGTTGAAAAGGCGGGCACCGTCGAGGTGCACTTTGATATCTCGCGCATGCGCCACGTCGGCAACGGCCTTGAACTGCGCGGCGCTCGGCGCGCGACCGCCGCCGCGGTTGTGCGTGTTCTCGTAACAAACGAGCCTTGTCGGCGGTGAATGGACATCGCGCCCTCGGATAGCGCGTTCGACTTCGCCGGGGTCCAATATGCCGTCGTGGTTGGGGACTTCCCGCACGTGCACGCCGCCGAGGGCCGACACACCGCCCAGTTCGTAATAAAAAATGTGGGCCTCATCGCCGACGATGATCTCATCGCCGCGCCCGCAATGCGAGAGTACGCTCACGAGATTGGCTTGCGTGCCGCTTGTGACGAAGAGGGCGGCTTCGGTGCCGAGCGTCCGAGCGCACTCGGATTCAAGGCGATGCACGGTCGGGTCTTCGTCGTAGACATCGTCACCGACATCGGCGGCAGCCATCGCCGATCGCATCTTCTGCGAGGGCTTGGTCAAGGTGTCGGATCGAAGATCGATGACGCGTTCTGGCATGGCGTCAGGTGGCGCCGGCATCGTAGCGGACGTCGCCCGCAACCACGGTCATGGTCACCTTGAGGTCCTTGATCTCAGTCGGCGCGACGGCGTCTATCGGCCGGTCTAGGATCGCGAAGTCGGCTGCCATGCCGGGGGCGATCGTGCCACGCTCGCGTTCTTCATAGGCCAGCATGGCGGCGTCGGACGTGTACGCTCGCAACGCATCGTCGATGGAAAAGCGTTCGGCGGCAACGTGATGGTTGACCAGGCTGTGGATCCCTAGGAGGGAGGATAGCTTCGTCACCGGGCTGTCGGAGCCGCCGCACACGACGCATCCGGCGCGCCGCGCGCTGGCGAACAGATTCATCTCGAGGGCGCGCCCGGAGCCGAGGCGCTTTGCGTACATCCCGTCGTCTCCGCCCCACAGATAGTCGAAAGCAGGCTGCATGGAAAGGAGCAGACCGCATCGCGCCGCGCGCGCGATCTGGTCCGGACGCGCGATTTCGAAGTGATCGATCGACGGCCGCAATCCCGGCAATGGGCCGCGCTTGGCGATCACCGCTTCCCACGAAGCGATCGCCTCTTCGATCGCGCGATCCCCGATGGCGTGAACGCCGAGCGACAAGCCGGCTTCTGCGGCTTCATCGAAGAGTTCTGTCAGATGATCCCGGTTGACGTACAGCTTGCCGTGCCCGCGGAGCGGATCGTCGCAGTAATCGTCGCCGACCGCAGCCGTGCGCGATCCGATCGATCCGTCCAAGAAGATGTCGCCGCCGAAAACCCTCCCGCCGAGCTTTCGAGCCTTCGTGACGCTGTGCGTGCACGACTTAGAGATCACGCGCAGCGGCAGACCGGCATTGGCGAGATAGATCGACTGTAAGGCGTCGAGCGGCGCGTCGCCTTCGATGACGTTGTGCACGGTCGTGATGCCGGCCCGAAGCGCGATGCGCGCCGCGCGTTCGTCCGCACGGCGCAGCGAGTCGACCGGGAGCGCTGCAAAAAGCGCGTTCTGCGCATAGTAATTCGCGGCCTCGAACAGCCGGCCGGTGAGTTCGCCGTCGTCGTCTTTCTCGGCTCCGATTTTCTCGCTCACGCCGAACATCGCGGCCGCGGCGCTGTTGACCACGCACGAGTGCGCATCGATGCGAGAAAGCAGGCACGGCCGGTCTCCGGTGACCGCGTCCAACTCTTTGCGCAGCGGCGGCCTTCCTTCGGCCAATCGATGATCCTCGTATGATCCGGCGAAGATCAGCGGTTCGCGCAGGCGCGCCACTTGGGCCAGGATCGAGGGCACGTCGCGGCACGCGCCGATGTCGTGCTCGCCCGAGGCGAGACCCGTACCCGTGAGGTGCATGTGGCAATCGTGAAAGCCCGGATAGAGCGCGCCGCCGCGGCAATCGACGACGGCAACTTCGCTTCCGAGTCCCGTCGGCGCGGCATCGAGCACGCGCTCGATCTTGCCGTCGCGCACGAGTACGCCGGCGCCGCGCGGCACGAGGCCGCCCGGCGTGCCCAAACGCGCGTTCGTGAACGCGACGCTTCCGGTCACGCCGTCAGATGCTCCACTCCCACGTATTCCAAAACGCCGTCGCGGCGTGCGCCGGTTTGTAGCCCTCGAAGTCGACGTTTGCCACGTCCTGCTCGTCGGCGAATCCGACGATGATGCTCGGCAACTCTTGCGCGATGATCTTCTGCACCTGTGAGTACGCGCGCTTGCGCACCGACTGATCGAACGACGTCAGCGCGATTTTCTCGGCGGCGTCTAAACGTTTGTCGCAGAAGCGATCGTTGTTCTGCCCGTTCGGCGGGATTTGATCGCACATGTACTGCGTGGAGTCGTCGGGGTCTGCGCCGTTGATCCACGCTCCGAGCGCGATGTCGAACTTGCCGGATTGCAGCGTACCGCCTTCGCCTGCGCTTGCGAAAAAGATCGGCGAAGCGACGCTTTTCGAGGTTATGTCGACGCCGATCGCCTTCCATTGCGACTGCACGATCGCGGCGATCGTCGTTGAGACCACCGAACCGGACGGATAGGTGATGGCGAGCGCCAACCGCCGTCCGTCCTTTGTCCGTATGCCGTCCGCACCCATCAGCCAGCCGCTCTGATCGAGCACCGCGTTGGCCTTGGCCGGATCGAAACCGAAGTGAGCGACGTCGGGCTCGTAAGCCCACGAGAAGACCGGTTGATCGGAGTCGGCCGGCGTGTAGATGCCGTGCAGCGCTTCGTCGCAGAGGCGCTTCTTGTCGAGCGCATAGGCAAGGGCCTGACGCACGCGGACGTCGGCGAGAATCGGATTCGCATTGTTCAGGTAGATCTGGGAGTACTGCGTGAACGGCGTGAGATAGCGACGCGTGCCGGGGATGTTCGCAAGGCTCGGCGCCTGCGACGACGGCGCCCGGTACTGGAGATCGATTTCTCCGGTCTTCAGTTGCGTGAGCAGCGTGTTCTGATCGGGGACGATGGATATATCGACTTCTTTGAGCTTAGGCGCACCGCGCCAATACGACGGATTCGCCAGCAGTTTGATGAGCCGCCCTTTTTCGTAGGAGACGACGCGGAACGGGCCGGTGCCGACCGGCGTGCGATTGAAATCGACCCGATTAAGGTCCTGATAGCGGCTCAAGAGATGCTTCGGCAGGATGGGGATGGGCGTGGCGCTCATCGTGAAGAAGCTTGCGATGAACGGGGCGTATGGCTTCTTGAGATGGACGACGATCGTGTGGTCATCGCGCTTGTCGATCGCGGCGATATCGTCGTACCCTTGCCGGGTGCCGACGAAGTTGCGTGGATTCATGACTTGCTGCCACGTGAAGATCACATCGTCGGCCGTGAACGGAGCGCCATCTTGCCAGTTGACGCCGCGCCGCAGGTGGTAGACGATGGAAAGACCATTGCGCGCGATGTCGCCGTTGGCCAACGTCGGAACCCGCTCAGCGAGTTCGGGTTCGTACTCGTTCTTGTCGTTCCAATTGTAAAGATAGCCCGCCCAGAACATCGAGACGTCGACGTCGATCGCCGAAGTGCCGACGAGCGGGTTGAGCGTGTCGGGTTCGTTGAACAGACCCCAGCGCAGCACACCGGCAATGGTGTGAGGATTGCCGGCGGCGACGGGCGTGCCTGACTGCGTGGAGACCTTTGTGCATCCCGGCGTGACGATGGCCAATGCGAGCAGCAACGCGCGACCGGCTTGCTCTATCTTCAAATGCTCCACTCCCACGAATTCCAGAATTCCGTCACCGCCGGTGCGGGCCTGTACCCATGCAGCGTATCGCGAACGGCATCCAGCCGTTTGGTCCAGTAGAGGAAGTCCAGCGGCGCGTCCTGCGCCAGCAGCGCGTCGATGCGCGAGTACGCGGCCGCTCGCACGGACCGATCGAAGTTCGTCATGCCGATGTGCAATTGCGCGTCGATGCGCGGGTCGCAATAAAAGGTCGTGTTGTATCCCGCCGGTGGAATCTGATCGCACGCGAACAACGTGTCGTCGTCGGGGTCGACGCCGCCTATCCATCCGTCGTGCGCGACGTCGAAATTGCCGTTCTTCAGGATCCCGCCCGCTTGTTTCGCAGCTTCCAAAAGGCTGGTCGGGTACGACTTCAGTTCGATCGCGATGCCGATCTGCTTCATCATGTTTTGGAAAACCGGCGCTAACCGCACCGAGTCGCCCCTGCCCGACGAGTACGCGAATACCAGCGCAAGCGCTTTGCCGTCTTTGTGGCGGACGCCGTCCGGGCCAAGGAGCCAGCCTGCCGCGCTCAACAGCGCAGCGGCGCCTTTGGGATCGTACTTCGCGGTGTGCACGTTCGGATCGAAAGCCCACGTTCCAGGCAACTGGTCACCTTCAGCGGGAATCGCTGCGCCACGCATGACCGTGCGGACCACGTAGTCGCGGTCGACGCCCATGGATATCGCGCGCCGCACTCGGACATCGTCGAGCGGAGCGTGCTGGGTGTTGAACTCCAGGTACCAATATTCGGCGAATGTGGTGTTCAGGACGTGCACGCCCGGAATGGTGGACAGATCTTGCCTCAGCGAGCTTGGCGGATCATAAAAGAGATCGGCTTCACCGGTCTTCATCATCACGGCGCGCGTATTGGCGTCGGGCACGATCAGGTAGTCGATCTCGCGCAGGCGCGGAGGACCGCGCCAATAGTTCGGATTGGCGGTCAACACGACGCCGCTGGACGGATCGAATGATTTGACGATGAAAGGTCCTGTGCCGACGGGCATGATGTTGTACGCCGCGTGATTGATGTCGTGCAGATTCGCAAGCAGATGTGCCGGCAGAATGGACATCGGCGTCGGGCCGGGACCGAAATACTCGGCGATCGCCGGCGCATATGGATGGACCAGGTGCACGACGACGGTGTGTGGGTCTGGGGCGACCATGCTCGCGATGTCGTCCCAGCCGGATCTGCTGATGATGTTATTGTCCCCGCTCATGATCGCGTGCCACGTGAAGATGACGTCGCGCGCTTCGAATGGGGCGCCGTCGTGCCATTTGACCCCGGTGCGGAGATGATACGTGATCGTCCGGCCGTCGCGACTGATGCCGCCGTTGGCCGGAGTCGGGATTTCGGTCGCGAGTTCAGGCTCCAGGTCGCCGCGATCGTTCACGAGGTAAAGCCATGCGCCCCACAACATGCCGAGGTCGACGGCGGACTGTATGCTGCTGAGCTCGGGGACGAGCGAGTCCATCGACCCCGCGCCGACGATCCGCAAGACGCCCGTGCCCGCGGCGGGGGGCGCGGTCGTGCTGGAGATCTTCGTGCACGCCGACGACGAAAGCAAAAGAACTATGGCGACGCACGAGGCGGCGGCCCGCAGGGTCATCAGATGCTCCACTCCCACGTGTTCCAAAACGTCGTGACCGCGTGCGCCGGTTTATAGCCTCTGAGGTCGACGTTGGCGATGTCTTGACGAGCGACGTACCAGATGAAGATGGTCGGTACTTGCTCGGCGAGGATCGACTGGATCGTGTCGTAGGCCGGTTTGCGCTTGGCCGGATCGTACTCGTTCAGCGCGATGTGCTCGGCAGCGTCCAACTTCGGGTCGCAGAAGAAGTACTGATTCTGCCCGCCCATGGACGGGAACTGGTCGCACATGAAGTTGACCGAATCGTCCGGGTCCACGCCGTTGATCCACGAATAGAATCCCGTGTCGTACTTACCGGTCTGCAATAGGCCTCCCGCGCCGTAGCTCGCGAACATCAGCGCCGAATCGGCGTTCTTCACGTCGCCCTTCACGCCGACCGCCTGCCATTGTTCCTGCACGACCGCTTCCAAGTTGCGCGTCTCGGCGGCGCCCGTCGTGCCCGTCATTCCTAGCTCGAGCGTCTGGCCGTTTTTGTGACGGAAGCCATCGCCGCCCATCGTCCACCCGGCCGCGTCGAGAAGTGCGGCCGCCTTGGCCGGGTCGTAGTCGTAGGTCATCACGTTCGCGTTGTGCGCCCAAAGAAACGGCGGCTGGTCGGTGTCGGCCGGGATGTACAGACCGTGTGAGATTTTCGCGATCAGATCGTGCTTGTTGATCGCATAGGCGAGGGCGCGGCGGACGCGCAGGTCGGCGAGAATCGGGTTGTGCAGATTCAGCGCGATCTGGCGGTACTGGGTGAAGGGAGTGTGATAGACGTGCGTGCCGGGAATCTCTGCGAGGCTCTCGGCTTGTGAAGAGGGCGCGTTGTATTCGAAATCGAGTTCGCCGGTCTTCAATTGGGTGAGGATGGTGGTCTCATCGGGGATGATCTCGTAGTCGATCTCGCGGATCTTGGGCGCGCCGCGCCAGTAATCTTGATTCGCGACCATCTTGATGAGGCGGCCCTTATCGTACTCCACGACCTTGAAAGGGCCTGTGCCGACCGGGATGCGGTTGAAGTCGACCTTGTTGATGTCCGGGTACTTCGATAGGATGTGTTTGGGCAGGATGGGATACGCGGTGCTCGACATCGTGAAAAATGTCGCGACGAACGGCGCCCACCGCTTCTTCAAATGGACGACGATCGTGAAATCGTCCTTCTTGTCGATAGACGCGATATTTGAATAGCCGACCCTGCTGCCCACGAAGTTGGCGTTGTTCATCACTTGCTGATACGTGTAGATGACATCGTCGGCGGAAAACGGTGCGCCGTCCTGCCACTTCACATGCGGTCTTAGGTGATAGGTGATCGCAAGTCCGTCGGCGCTGATGCCGCCGTTCGTCGTGGTGGGCTCGTCGGTGGCAAGCTCCGGCACGAATTTGTTCTCGTCGCTCCAGTTGAGAAGATAGCCGCCCCAGAACATCGAGAGGTCGATCTCTATCTGCTGATTGCCCACCACCGGGTCCATGGTGTCCGGCTCGGCGACACCGCCCCAGCGCAGGAGCCCGGAGACGGTGTGGGGATTTCCTCCGCCTCCGGTTGGCGCTGCGGTCTCGGTGCTGACTTTCGTGCAGGCCGCCAACCCGATCGCGGCCACGGCGGCTAAAGCGATGAACAAGTGTGAACGGCGCATAGCGGCGGCTTCTCCAACTAGAGCGGGCAGCGAAGCGGATGACCACCGTACTTAGGTGCCGTCACGCGTTCCATCCTGCACGGCGCGCGCGTCGTGCGCGGGCGCGAGCCGATAGAGAGGCGACATTTCGAGGTGCGCGAATGCGTCCGCGTGAGCCGACGCATTATAGTCGCCGCGGTCGTCACCATATTCGCGGCGTTTGTGCTGGGCATTCAACTGGCGTCCTTGCCCCGCGAAGGCGGACCCGGACCCACATTCGCGCCGGCCGGAAGCTGCGCGTTGACGATCGCTTCAGTCGCGTACGCGCGGCCCGGAACGCTGTTGCAGCCCGGCGATGTCCTCATGCTCGACCAGATGACGCCGCCGGAACGCGTGCTTGCCACGCACGACAGCAGCGCCGTCGGCGACTCGGCCTCGATGGTCGTGCTGCGAGACGGCCGCACGACCCGACTCGTGGAGTCGGTCGAAACACCAGAACCGGCCTCGTACTGGGCACCGTCCGTCGCGGTCAAAGTGATCACGTTTCTCGTCGGGCTGTTCTTGTTGTGGCGAGGGCGCGACATCGCATCGCTCCACTATGGGATTGCCAGCGCCTTCTTCGCGATCGCGATCTTGCCCATCAGCGATGCGTTGCTTTCGCCGGCCGCGCGCAATCTCTACGAAGCGCTCGCGCAAATATTTGCCGGCATCTCCGCCTACGCGCTGTACCTCACCTTCGAAGACCTCGCTCGCGGCGCGATCCGCGAACGGGTGCTGACCGCGTGCCGCATCGCGGTCGGTGCAAGTTCGTTGCTGTTCATCGCAAACGCCGTCGACTTTTCTATCGGCCGGTCCACCAACGGATGCTTCGAACCCGCGCTGTATGTGATGCGGTATCCGGCGCTCATCATCGCGCTCGCCGTGATGATCGGCGTTCTCACGACGACGTTCGTCAAGGCGACCGGCCTGCAACGGCAGCGCGTGCGCTGGGTTTTTTGGTCGACGATCGTGGGCTTCTCGGGCGTGGTCACGTGGCTGGTCGTACCGTCGTTCCGCGCGGCCGTCCTCACAAGCGTCGTGATCACCATCGGCTACGCATACGCGATACTTCGCCACCGGATCATCGACGTCGGATTTGTCATCAATCGCGCGATCGTCTTCACAACCGTCACGACTGCCGTGTTCGCGATCTTTGCGCTCGTGAGCACTTTCGTCGAGAGGCTCACGCTGCCGGTCGACGAGGGAGTGATCGTCCAGTCGGTCGTCGCGCTGGCGCTCGCGTTTTCGTTCGACTTCGGCTTTAAGCGCGTTGAAAGCATCATCGACCAAGTCTTCTTCCGCGACAAACACCGGGCCGAACTCGCGCTCCGCCGCTTCACCGAGGAGGCGCGGTACGTGCGCAGCGCGTCCGTCTTGCTCGACGGCGCGTTGCGCGTCGTGTGCGAATCGCTTCGCGCTTCGGCGGCCTGCGTGTACCGCGAGCACCTCGACGCGTACCGCAATGTGGCGGCGCGCGGGAGAACTTCATTTCCGGAGATGGTCGACGGTGATGATCCGGCGTTCGTTCATCTGCGCGCCGGCCTGAAAGACGTCGACCTCGCCGGCACTGCCGGAGCGCTGGCCGGTGACAGGTATGGCTTCGCGCTTGCGGCTCAACGCCGTCTCATCGGCGCACTCATCGTCGGGGCCAGAGACGATGCCGAAGCATTCGATCCTGAAGAGCGAGAGTTGGTCCGGGCCCTGGCACGCGAGGTCGGCACGGCGCTAGAGGTTCTTGACGCGGCCGATCACCTCGAATTCATCGAGCAACTCGCACTAGGGAAAACAGACGGCCCCGCAGCTCGCGAGCAGGCGCAAGCGCTGCTCGCACGAGAGCGCTAGGTATCGACGGCGGGCGGGTTGTATCTATATAGAAGAGGCCCTCACCCAAGGATATGTGTCATGCCGATCTGCCCGATCCATAAAGTGCCATACGATAAAGATCACGCCGTGTGCATGCGCAAGTACATGGGCATCCCCGACCCCGGCGGTCCGGAAGCGGGTGATGGGATGCTGCCGCAAGACGTGTTGGACGAATTAAAAAAACGCGGCATCGCACCGCGTCTCTCTCCTACCGATACTGATGCCGGCGACAAGAGAGCTGGTTTATAGCTTGAAGGAACCGACCACGAGCCGCGATGCCGGCGATCAAAAAACCGGAGCGTCCGCGCAATTCTTGGTCTTGGCGGCCGCGTTCGTCGTCGTGATCGTCGCTATGTTCGTCTGGCGGCCTTGGCTCTCGCACCCGCCTGCACCGCCGTTGCGCGTGAACACGCAGGGACCGAACGCACAGCCGACGACCACGATCATCCCAACGCCTTAGGTGCCCTCTTCTTTACGGATCGACCGCGATGCCGAACATGGCGCCGTTGTTTCCGGTCACTTTGCCGATGAGCGCGAAGCCCGGGTACGAGTATTCGGCGGCGTACGCAAACGAAGTGTAGAACCAGTGCCCATGCAGATTGTCTAGGGCCATCCCGAGCGGACAGCAAGGTAGATGTTTTGTCGTCGGATGTGGATTGGGCAGGTTGAACGTTTCGACCGCCGAGGCCAACGAATCGTTCACCAACAATTTCCCGGAAGTGTTGAATACCATGCCGCCGGGATCCCCGAAAGAAATGCCCGCCATCTGAGTTTGGGCGCCGCACTCGCCGCCCGGACACGATACCTTCCACAACGCGCCAATCCCCGATGTGGCGTCGACATCGTTGAAGTAGAGCATACCATTTTGCTTCAATGTGACGAACAAGCCAAAAAAGTCGTTCGTCATCGGAAAATTACTGACAAATGTCCCGCCGTTGAGTCCCCCGATCCATGTCGATATGGATCCCCGCTCGATGAGGTCGCTCGCTTCTTCATTGCTGGTGATGACAATTCCAGCGTCGGTCACCGTGACGTCATTTGGATTTTGTGCGGTCGGATCCGAGTAGGTATTGTACGGCGAAGTCCGTGCTTTGTGAAACACTAAGACGTTTGAAGCGCCCCAATTGGCCACGTAGAGATCGTGAGTCGCCGCATTCACAAACAATCCCCTCGGGCTGGAGAGCGACGCCGACGCTATGAGTCCGCACGGCGATTGACCCGCGAATTTTCCGTTGTAGACGTAGATCACGTTGTTCGACGCATCGGAAACGTATTCGATAGCACCTTTGAACGGGCACGCATAAAAGCTTGCGAAATGAAGATTCGTGCGGGCGACTATATCAAACCAGAATGGACCCGGAAAGTGCTCTCTGAGGGCCGGCGTGACGCCCTGCGCCGTCACGGCTCTGGGGGTAAGCGCTGAAGTTGCAGCACCCGTGCAGCCGCCTATTAGAGCAGCGGCCGCGGCTGCAATCAGCGCGCGACAGGTCATGAGATTACGCATCGGTTACTTCGCTCGCTCGAACGTGAGTGGATGGTGACCGAGGGGGAATCACCTAGCCGACCGTCATCTGCGGCGGATACTCTTTAGTTAAGGGCGGGGACGCTAGGTTCCCTCGACGACTGAACCGCCGATGAAATGTAATGTTGTTCATTTCACTCTGCGAATTCATGTCATATGAACGGCCGTGGGTACTCGGGTAACCGTGGCCTCGCTCGGATGATGCGCCTGGTGAATATTGATGCGCCCGATCGCCGTAGGGTTCTCTTGCGTGAACCAGATGTTGCCTTCGGGACCAGCCGTCACGGACGTCGGCGTTCCGCTCACCTTCACTTCCGTCACGGTCCCCGCCGGCGTGATCCGGGCGATCTGATCCAACTGCGTCTCGGCGAACCACATATTGCCGTCCGCACCGCTTTTTTCGTTCCCAACGATATGTGCGGGATGGGAGGCTGAGCCTGAGCCGACGGGGGGATTTGAACCCTCGACCTACGGTTTACGAAACCGTCGCTCTACCAACTGAGCTACGTCGGCGCTGTTCGCGACATTCTGATTCGAGAGGCGGTTCTTCAACGCTCCTGCTGTGTCCGCCCTGTCTAAAATGGCACTTGATTTATCGCCGCAATATGCGCGCAACCGCTGCGCTCATTTTTTCTCGAATGCCTCTACCTGTGAAAATCATACGTTTGCTGTCGATCAAAGTCTGGTCCCCGAAGCTAGACAACGTGTGAACGCCCGATCTATACGGGCTTCCGGGATCGGGCCTCACGATGGCAACCGCATGTTCTTGAAAGCGCGTTGGACTGAGCTTCGTGATCTCATTGATCGTCACGGCGCCGCCGTAGGTGCGCGAACAATCCTGGCTTGGTCGAAACAAGCGGCCGTCGTGGACGAATGGCGCGCCCGCCGGTCGAGACGATCGCACATCGATCTTGACCGGATTCAAAGGGTGGGGCATGAAATCGCCGAGGAGGTCCCGCGCGAACCAAATCCGCAGTTTCAAGTGCTCGCCATCCGTGGCGTCAGTACAGAACAGCCACCAAAGCCCCTCATGTTTGAAAACCGTGGGATCTAGGCAAGGCACTTGCGGAAGTAAAGATTTCTCGTACTGCAATCCGTCACCGAAGCTTGCAAATCTGTAAAGCACTGCATCGCGAGCTTGGCTCGTCTCAGGAACGCAATACAGAACATCTTCGGCTCTGAAAAGATAGGGATACGAAGCGTGAACCTTGAGCGAGAGCGCCGGAGCGATGGTTGGAGTCCAGCCTCGACCGTCGACACCGAGCGCACTGATAGATCCGAGTTGAGTTCTAAAGTCGTACGTCTCGCACAACACCAATCGTTTGCCGTCGACGATAGCCCCCATTGGGTCGGCGCAGTAAAGGTTCGGATCGCCATTCGGAAACCAAGAAGCTTGCCAAGGCGCAGCCGGCTGCAGGAAATCGTGAATGGGCCCGTCGACAATGCCGACGTTCCAACTGTCGTCGAAGAAAAGGTTTGGCAGCCGCATGATTTTGTTCGTCAACAGACTCAAGGCAAGACGCGCTTGCGTCACCAACTTCGGGAGTTGAGGAAGCGGGATGCTCTTCAGTTCGATGAAATCACCGGCATCGTCTTGATGGCCGCGACAGATATTCGCAGCAGCATATGCCGGCCATAGCGTGACCTCTGAAAGCATTTGCTCCGCGTTAGCATTGGGTTGGTGCAGAATTGTCGCGAAAACGCCGCTGCGAAGCACCTTCGCGCTTGTAGTGCCGAAATGCTGGCTGCAAAGGACTGCGGTGGTCACAGGATCGCCAGAGATGACCTCATGTACACCAGGCGGATAGTTCTCGTATTTTGAAACGTCGCCGAAGCGGAATCGCCACAGTCCGTATTTAGCAATGCGCGCCGACCTGGCGTCGCAGGGACCGAAGCCGAGGTACAGGATGAAGTCAAGGCCGAGCTCCAACAGTTCGTCGTCCTGATCGATACTGTATTTAGGCACCGACACATCAAGATTTCGAAAGACGTCATCGATGGAATTCGCGATCTCGCGTTCCTGCGGCATCATGAAACGTCGAAGCATTCCGCCGCTCGATTGCCTATCTCGAGATTGACGATCCAAGACGACGATAGCGGCCAGCTCGGAGACCCCATGGAGGAGTTCTCGCAACGTCGACGCTTGCCAGCGCTCGAGCATAGCAGAATCGCAAATGGCGGCAAATCGCAACGGCGACCCAACTGAATTACCAAAAGGTTGAGTCATCTCGGTTGCTTCGACACTAGCCATGGATTTAAGGCGAATCCCATGTTGCGAGACTTATGAGCCTCACGTCATTCGTTCTGAGTCGGCTTGAGAATGACGCGGCGATGCAATGCGTGAAACCATGTGTATCGAATCATACGATACTGAACTTCCATGCCGGCTTTCTCCAGGCCTCGCCTAGAAGCGACGTTGCCCGAAAGAACGTAGATCCATTGTTCGAGCCCCATGAGTTCGATATATTCGGCGATGAGTGAGACGACGGCTGGGTAGATGCCTCTGCCTCGCGCCAACTGCGGCGTCCACGCATCGTAAATGATTCCGACGGGTCGACCGAGTTCGAGCGCGAAGTCTTCGCCAAGCTCGGACGTCACAATTCGCTCTTCAACCCGAAGCCATGCTATGTGGACGATATTGCCGTCGTCGAGAGCGACAAACGGCGTGTGGCCCTTCTTGATGCGTTCTCTCAGATCGTGCAGCGAATTGCCGCCAAGATACTCCGGATGACGGACAGCGGCGTCGGCGAGATCGCTCAATGTCGCCACGCGGAACGTCAGGGGCTGCGACGCCGGTGTCAGGTATTTCTTCTTTAGCTCGAGGACAAGAACTTCGTCTCGCGCATAGATCGCTGAACGAAGGAATGCCACGGCGACTCTCGCTGCGCCTCGAACGGCTCCTTCGCGTCGCAGCACTCGAACAATTCGCGAAGCGGACTCGCTGGCCGCCGAGGCGGCGGTCCTCGTAGCCCGATACGCGGACGGATACAATCGCAGATGCTCCTTAGCGGCGTGCGCGAACTGCGAGATCCGGCCGCTGGTCGACCGAGGATAGAGAAGCACGGCATAGTTGTGATCGGTATGATTTGCGTATCGACTTTTGTACGTCTCGTCTCCGACGGTAAAATCAAATTCCCGAATATCGCTATCTCGCGCATAGACAAACAAATATCGGAGCAATACATCTCCGGGTGAGACGTCGAAAAATTCGATGTCGAAGGTCGGCGTATAGTAGAGGAATTTGCCGTCGAGCTGAAAGCCGAAGTTATATGCGATGGGCCGGTCATTCGACTCCAACACGGCGAAGCGCAGCTCGTTCGAAGGATCGAGGTTGTCGACGAGAGCCTCGAAAAATACCTTCGATTGTTGATCGAGCAGTTGACTACGTATGCCAGCCAATGTCCGACAGCGGATATGCTGTTCATAAAACGAAGGCAGATGTTCGCGAGCCTGAACCCGGTCGTCGAGGTGACGAAACTTCAGGCTGCCTAACTTCTCGAGTTGCTTTATCCGTCGCGAGACCGTGCTTTTCCCAAGGATGCTCTTCAGCGTCTCGGCACGGTTGTCGTCGAGCAAGACAGTCGGACATACGGCGGAAACCGACGACACAATGCGTTCCTGCAAGCTAGAAGCCATGTCCTTGGACGCTCCCAGTAACAGCGAAGATTCAGGAACGTTTTGAAGAGTGCAAGATTCCCAAGGGATCCGAGATTCGTCCAACGCATCGATCGCGGCGGTAAGAACGTCAGCCTTCCTATTGGGGTCACATACCAGATCGTTATAGTCCGCTGCCGGGTCGCCGATGAACCGAAGCTGTCGTTCCGCGATATATAGGGGTAGTATACCTACACACCTGCCGTCGTGGTAAACGACTGGCGTGAGTAGTAGTGCATTCCCGCCGTAGCCCTCCCACCACGATTCGATCCAGCTAAACTTGCTGAATATCTCTCGGTTGGGATTTGCCTCCCACAATCTCTCCCACTCGCTTGCAAGCAACCTAAGTTCGGCGAAATCGGTGAGCAGCCGGCAAGTTAGACCATGCGTTTGAACCGCTGATGCTCTCATGTCCGCCTATAAATGAACGAATCCAAAGTCCGCCCTCATGAATGTGCGCCGGTTTCTGGGCGTCGCTAGTACCGATTGAATGACCGTTTCCATTCGAAGGCGCGTGAGTGAGTGTGAATGTACGTTCTTTGAAAATCGCCAAGGCTGGCGACCGCGGACCTCGACCGCTTCCTCGGACGCCAACCTTTGCAAACACATGGCATAGATTGTTAGCGGGGACACCGTCGCGGTAACTGTGAGCCGCGGGTCTCGTCCGGTTGGCCATATCGAAAGTGACCGGTAGGAGAGGAGATCCATTTTAGGTCGAATCGTTCGTTACCCTACCTGAGGTACGATTCCTCCGAATTGATTGAGCGGCACTATTGCTACTAACATCACTTCTTGAGCACGATGACGGCTCGAAAAACTTGAAATATGGTGACGCTCGAATGATAGCAAAAATGATCAAATAAATTCTCGATCGAGGATCGATCGGTGATGGGTGCGATTCAACAGCGTGGAGGCAGAGCAGACGAAGCAGCGAATCGGGCTTGGGTCCATATGAAACGGGTCCTCTTCATCACATATTGGTTTCCGCCGCAGCCGGCAGCCGGGGCGGCACGCACGGGTTATATTGCCGAATATTTGAAAGAGTTCGGATGGGAGCCCGTCGTTCTCACTCGGGAATATCCGGGATCGGCCGACTTTGACTGTAGGGTCGAAACCGTGCTGGAGCCTATGTGGTTTACGTCGAGACATCGCAATCAACCCGATGGAATCGCGCGCGGACGTTCGCGCCACCCGCTCGAGGAGCGCGTGCGCACACTGGCTAGAGCAATCATTAGATTTCCTGATGACTATAGCGCGTGGATGCCGTCGGCCTTAGCTCGAGCGTTTGCAATAGCGCGAACCACCCATTTCGACGCCGTGCTGAGTTCCGCGCCGCCGCCAAACGTGCATTTTTTGGCCCGAATAGTTTCTTCTCGACTGCGATTGCCATGGGTCGCCGACTATCGAGATCTTTGGTCGGGCCCTTACGGGCCGCATTTCTCTAGGTATTACGGGCCTACTCGGCTTCGAATATACTACGCAATGGAGAGGTGGCTGCTGCGCGGCGCCGCTCGCGTCACCACAGTCACAAAGGGTCACGCCGCTGGACTGTCGCAAAACTTTGGGCGGCAAGATGTCGAGGTAATACCCAACGCCAGCGACCCGTCAATGTGGGACTCGATTGAAGACTCTCGGCCAGCAGATTTTCGATTTTGTTACACAGGTCAGCTTTATCCGAAACTGCGAACCCCCGACTTGCTCTTTTCGGCGGTCGCGAGGCTCAAGGAAATGCACGATGCCGCAGGCATCGCGGCTCGTTTCGATTTCTACGGCAATGCTCCGGAACTCACCCTCGAATGCGCAGCTAGATATGGACTTGCCGACGCAGTGCGAGCGCATGGCCTCGTCGACAGACGCGTGGCCCTCACGGCGCAGCGGAAGGCAGCGGTATTGGTCTTGCTTCTGAACATGGTCGATGACGATGACCCAATCGAGAACGCAAATCCCGGAAGCAAAATATTTGAATACGCAGGCGCCGGCCGGCGCATCCTGGCACTGGGGACATCGACCAACATCATCGATCGCGTCCTTCAAGAGACTGGTCTCGGACTCTTCGCAAGCGATCAGGAAGGCTGCATGGCTGCAATTCGAACATTGTATGAGTATTACGTTCGGGGCGATATCATTCCGTCCACGCGCTCGTCAGCGTGGTTCAATACGCCGCGCGACATCGCTCGACAATTCGCTGAACTACTTGATTTAGAGATGGACAAAAAAGTCTCTGGGCGCTTGAACCGCACTTAGTATCAATAACCGAGAAGCTAGCCCTTGATTTGCAATCCTCACGACGGCGTTGGTTCGGTTCCACGGTTGCGTTGTTTCGATTTCGGTTCTCCGCCGAGGAGCCTACGGAACGATCGAAGCGTGCGCCAACCGGCGACGCGCAGAG
>DATCBN010000086.1 GCA_036511855.1 Candidatus Eremiobacteraceae bacterium
GGCGGGCGAATCTTCCTCAAGGTCCAGCGCCGCCGCCACGCCGCCTTGCGCCCATGCCGAGTTCGATTCGTCGATCGTGCCCTTGGTGGCGAGCGCGACCGACTTGCCTTGCGCGGCGCAGTGAAGCGCGAAGAGCAGCCCTGCGGCTCCAGAACCGATGACAAGAACGTCCGCGCGGATCATTGTTAGCTCATTTGCGGCGCTGCCTCAGACCGCCTGTGACAGGGCGGACCGCTCGGCCGGAAGAACGGCGCGCCTCTGTGCTTGGACGAAAAACGCTGACCGGCAGGCCGTGGCTGGACGCAGTCCTCGGCATCCTTCTCGCGGCGCTGATATTTCCGGTTTTGCTTGTCGCGGCGCTCTTGCCGCTTGGCATGACCGAGCCCGAATATGGCCGGGGCGTAGCCTGGGGAATCGGCGTGCCCGCACCGTTTGCCATTTGGTTTTTCGTCTCGCGCCGGTACCGCGGAATGAGCCTGTTCGGGTTGATATTCTGGCCGGCGCTCATGGTCTCGTGGGTGGCAGCGCTAGTGACGGGGACGATAGTCGGCCAGAACATGCGATTCGGATTCTAATGTAGGAGGGTGAGCAGCGCTCACCCATGGGCAAGCGATGCTTGCCCTCCTACAAATCGAAGGGGCAAGCGATGCTTGCCCTAGTACATATGCCCTCCTACAAAAGCTAGACGACGGCCATCATCCGCTCGATGCTGGTGCGCGCGCGCAGCATCGTGGCCGTGGGGATCTCGATTGGATTGCGCTCTTCTTCGAGGCACGCAAGCACTTTCTCGAGTTCGACGAATTTCATGTACGGACAATGCGGGCAAGGCGCGATCGAATAGAATCGCTTCTCGGGATGTTGTTCCTTCAACCGTAGGAGCAAACCTGACTCCGTCAATACGATAAATTCGCGATGATCGCTGCGCGCGGCGAAATCCATCAAGCCCTGCGTAGAGCCTACGAAATCGGCCATCTCCAGCACTTCCGGCGAGCACTCGGGATGTGCGAGAACCAGCGCATCGGGTGAGAGCTTCTTGCGCGCTTCGACCATTGACGGTCTGATGACGAAGTGCGTGGGACAGTAGCCATCCCACAGGATGAGCTTCTTGTCGGGAGTATGCTTTTGCACCCACGCGCCTAAGAACTTATCCGGCGCGAACAAAACTTCGCGATCGGGCAGCGACTGCACCACTGCGGCGGCGTTCGTGGAGGTGCAGCAGATATCCGATTCGGCCTTCACCTCGGCGAATGTGTTGACGTAACTCACCAGCGGACGGCCCGGATACTGGGCCTTGAACGCCCGCGCCTGATCGCCTGTGATCATGTCCGCCATGCCGCAGCCGGCTTTCATGTCGGGTAGCAAGACGAGCTTGTTCGGGCTCAGCAGCTTTGCGGTTTCGGCCATGAAGTGCACGCCGCAAAAAACGATGATGTCGGCCTTGGTTCGCGATGCCTCACGGCTCAGATTCAACGAATCGCCGATGAAGTCGGCGACTTCCTGGACTTCGCCGCGCTGGTAGATGTGCGCAAGTACGACTGCGTTCTTGGCAACAGCCAACTCGCGGATTCGCCGCTGCACGGCGAGAACTTCGGGTGTGATTTCGCGCGGTTGAGTGCCGTCGTCGGCGGGTAGCGCAAAGGCCATGAGAACGGTTCCTTTGTCGCCCGACTGTGGAAACGCCTCGTTTCGGTTCCCGGCGTTGGCGTCAAACGTCGCTTCGCCGGCGTCGATTTATCGTTTTATATGACGTCGGGAAAGTGTGATGCGGGTCGCTCTCATGCGACGTCCAAAGGAAAGGGCTCGCCCGCTCTCCGAACGGGAATCGTAAAGTGGAACGAAAACCGTATTTCATCCAGTTGTCCGATACACATCTCTTCGCCGACCCGGCCGCCCGGTTGTGGAACGTCGCACCCGACGCACGCTTGGACGCCGTCATCGATTCGCTTGCTTCCACGTCGCCCGATCCCGAATTTGTCATCGTCACGGGCGACTGCTCGGCCGACGGCAGCCCGGAATCGTATAGACGCCTGCGCGAGAAGATCGCACGTCTATCGGCCAACGTCTATTACATTCCGGGGAATCACGACGACTCACCGTTCATGGCGCGTTATCTCGCGGACCGGACCCTTGCGCGCTTCGAAAAGTTCACTCAAGTGTTCGACGCCTGCGGCTGGCGCTTCGTCTTGCTCGACAGTTCGGTGGCTGGCGAAGACGGCGGTTCGATCGGCAACGACCAACGCGACTGGCTGCGCTCGCAGTTGGCGCGCGACCCAAAAATGCCGACCGTCGTCGCGATGCACCACAATCCATTGCCCGTCGGATCGCGATGGCTTGACACGATGACGATCTCGGACGCCCCCGCGCTCCTGGCGGTGCTCGACACGGCCCCCCAGGTGAAACTCGTGATCTTCGGCCACGTACACCAAGAGTTCGAAGCCCGAAGAGGCTCGACTCTCTATACAAGCGCTCCGTCGACATTTTTCCAGTTTAAGCCGCGTTCGGCTGAATTCGGTCAAGACGAGTCGCGCAAACCAGGGGCGCGCATCGTGCGACTGGGCCACGAAGGCATCGCCGGCACGATCGTGCGCGTGGCTATGGAAGGTCGACGAGCGTCCTGACGATCACGTCCTGCGCCGCATGGGAAGGCGCCAGTGGCCCATCCGCATCGTTCATCATGATGGAGAACACCACGAGTCCGTGGTGTCTGGTGAACGCGTATCCCGAAAACGTGGAGACATGCCAGATGTACCCGTCTTTCGCCCAGACCCGGCCGACCGAGTCGGTTCCCACGAGATGGCGGCGCACCGTGCCGTCGATGCCGGGCCGGCCGAGCGAGTAGACGTACAAATCGCGATATGGCCCTTGCCACTCCCAACGCAAAATGGTCGTGATGTCGCGCGGCGTGATGCGATCACCCTCGGAGAGACCTGAGCCGTCGCCGTTGTCGATGCTTGCCGGATCCAACCCGAGACTCGCGATGAATTTCCGTTCTACGTCGGCGCCGCCGTCGAATGAGCCGCGCTGGTGAAACGCTGCGGTCGGCAGCGCTTTGAAGAGATGTTCGGCGATGAAGTTGTCGCTGGGCGGCATCATCGTCGTGATGAGCGCGGCGACGGTAGGCGACTCATGCGACCAGACCAGCGCCGCGTCCGGATACCGGGATGTGGCGGAAGCGGGAAGCGGCCCCCGGTCTTCGATATCGAGCGGACCGTCGTCGGGCGCGGCTCCCCGCGGCGTAGATCCGACGGCGACACCCGCCAATTGAAGCAGATCGCGGAGCGCGCCGACAGCAAACGCGGCAGAATCGTCGACCGCGCACTTGTACACGTCGGGTTTCGCGTCGACCGGAACGTGCCCGATGATCTGGATCTGGGTCGCGCCGGGAGAACGAAAGCAATCCGCGTCGTCTAGGCCGTGAGCCGGCGACGTGATCGCATGCGATACGACCGTCATCGCGCCCCCGCTGGCTTCGATCTGCGCGGCGACCGGCTCTCCAGCGGACTTGCCCGGCGTCACCGTGACGTCCGCCGTCCCTTCCTCGACAGCCAAAGCTTGAACCGGCGGTTGATAGTAGTAGGGGAAGTCATCCCACGCCCAGCCGCTGCCATAGCGCTGCCGGTCGAAAAACGATTCGTCCACGACGACCGAGCCGGTTATGGTTTGAATTCCATGCGCGGCGACCGCCATGGCGGCGGCGCGGAGATCGTTGCGCGTGAGCACGGGATCGCCGCCCCCGACGAAAACGAGGTCGCCGTCGAGCACGCCTTGATCCACGGCCCCCCGAGCGAAGAGCTGCGTGCGGAAGCGATAGCGCGGACCGAGATAGGCGAGCGCGCTCGCGGCGTCGAGCAATTTGAAGTTTGAGGCCGGCGCGAACTCTCCGTCGGGCTCGCGCGAGGCGAGCACGCGTCCCGTCGACGCCTGTACGATCGAGACGCCGATGCGCGCGCGACGAAGCGGCGTTGTAGCAGCCAGGCGGTCGATGAGGGAATGCATCGAAGCGATCTGTGCGCTTGTGAACGGATGAGACGGACTGATCGGCGGCGCGGGTGCGGCGGCAACGTGCACGGGGAAGCACAACATAGCGCCCAGCGCCGCCGAGATCGCGAACTTACGACACATCGGCAGTGGTCTTTTCTACGAGCAGCCGCTCGCCTGCCGGGGAAGTGAGACGTATCGGCTGGTCGTGCGGCCATGCGACCGCTGCGATGACTGCCGCAGTGCACACGACGGCGCCAATCGCAAGCGCGATGCCGGCTCCATAGGCTTGCGCGATCGCGCCGGCCTGCAGCGCCCCCAGCGGAGCAAGCCCGACGAGCACGGTGTTGTATAGTCCGAGAACGCGCCCGCGGACTTCGGTGCTCGACTCTATCTGCAATAGCGAAGCGAAGCGCACCGCGAATTGAACCATGCACAGTCCGAGCGCGCCAACGGCGATCGAGGAGCTGACGAGCGAATGCGTGGCGGAGAACACGATAAGCGAAATCGGAAACAGCAAGCCCGTGACGATGAGCGAGCGCAGGCTCGTGCGGGACCGTCCTGCCATCGTGAGCGACCCGAGGAGCGCGCCGATGCCGAGGCATGTCATGAGAATGCCGAGGGCGTGCGCGCCGCCGTGCAGCACGTATTTCGCGAATACCGGCATCAGTAGGATATAGTTGTAGCCGAAGATGCTGAACACGAGAAGGCCTGCGAACATACGCGCGAGCAGCGGGTGGGCAAGCGCATAGCTGACGCCCTGAACGATCTGGCGGCGGAGCGGCTCCGACCTGCGCGCGGCCCGGGCGGCAGCGGCGCCCGGGCCGATGCGGATCGCCCACAACGCCCAGACCACGAAGACGTAGGAGAGCGCGTTTGAAAAGAAGTTGATCGCTTCGCCGCTGCGCACGATGATCAGCGCCGCGATCGTCGGGCCGACGATCCTTGCAACGTTGAATATGACGGAGTTCAGCGCGGTCGCGTTGATGATGTCTTCGGGTCCGACAAGGTCGAAGAGCAGCGACTGACGCACGGGGACGTCGAACGAGCTCACGACGCCCGCGAAGAGCGCGAGCCAAAAGATCGGCCAAAACGATGCAGCATGCGTCCATACGAGCAATCCAAGACTTAGCGCTTGGAACGCGAGCAAGGTCTGCGTGATCATCGCGAAGCGCCGCTTGTCGATCCGGTCGGCGAGCGCGCCCGCCAGCAGCGAGAAGAAGAGCGCAGGCAGCGTCTCCATGGCAGTGATGACGCCGAGAAGAAACGGCGACGACGTCACGCGCAGGACGAGCCACCCGGCAGCGACGATCTGCATCCAGCCGCCCGTCAAAGAGATCACCATGCCGATGAAATACAGCCGGTAATTCCGGTGGCGAAGGGCGGCGAACGTCCGCGCGAGCACACCCGAGGCTATTCCGGCCGACCGCTTAGGCAAGGATAAAACTCCAGCACGGCCGCAAGTCGCAGACCGTGCGAGCGGCGTCGGAAATACGTGCATTTATGTGGGTGAGCGTTGCTCACCCTAATACAAGATGCGTCGCCGCGCGACCTCGGACGCACAGGTCCGCGCCAATAATTCTGAATCACAACAAGACGCGATGATCGTGAACATGCTGGTTGAACTCAGCTCTTCGTTTACGACCGAGACCGAAGCTGCTCTGCTTAGCGCTGCCGGGCTTTCGCTCGAACACCGGCAAGGCGCAGCGGATCGAGACATCGAGTGGATCCGAGAAGTCTTCGGTGGTGTATGGCATAGCGAATCCGCGTCGGGTTGGAACTGGTTCGCGCGCAGGTCCGATGGCCGGCCTGGGGGCTTTTGCGCGTACGGTCAACGCGGCCATCGATGGTGGTGGATCGAGCACTGGCTCGACCAGCCCGGCGTCGGGATTTTTGGGCCGATGGGTGTCGATCCGGCGTTGCGAGGCAAACAGATCGGCAGAATACTCGCGCGCCGCGCGCTTGAGTCGATGAGGGTCCAGGGCCTGACGAGGGCCGTCATCGCGGCCGTCGGGCCCGTCGAGTTCTACGAGCATTGCTGCGGCGCGACGGTCGTAGAACGTCTGAAACGCCCTATCTAAAGCCCTCGCGCCAAGCAGCCGATGTAAGTAACAAGGGGACGCGTGCCGCAGGACTGGCGCGCGCCGTCACGTCGCATTCCGCTGACAGGATAACGAGCGTGCCGAGATCTAGGCGTTGGACGACCGACCCGGTGGTCCAAGACACAAGCAATACCACGGGACGCACGCGCTGGGAACCCACCCTCGCGTTTCCCAAGAATGGCCCACATCGCGCGACGATAGGCGACCGCCTATTCGCCGAAGTCCATATCGATGTCAAGATGCAGCAGGACCGCGACACGGCCCGTGAATTCGACACGACCGGGGCGCGCGCGCCGATGCCGTTCATCGAAAGCGTTGTCTACGACTACATGGGCGTGGATGCCGCCGGAACGTTGATCCTGCGCGAAACGTCGCGCCAAGGCGAACGCATCGAGCGTTCGATCCTGCACGTTCGATTAAAACCAAATGGGCCGACCAAGCTTCGCCTGCCATCGGGTGCCGTCAGCATCGAGATCGACGACGAGCAGGTCGCCGTCATCACCTGGCTAGGAACTTAAGCACTGATAGAACGCCGCAGCCAACCAGTCGAAGACGAACGCCGCCACGGCGAGGCTCTTGCGGCATTGGCCCGGCTATTGGCCGGCGAGCGCGAACGTTCCGATCTGATCCGCGAATTCTGCTCGATGATCGCGCGCGCGCGAAGGTACGCGGTCGTGTTGGTCGGCTGCGGCGAGCCGGACGGACGAGTTTCCCTGGTCGGCTCCGCGGGCGACGCAGAGGCCTATCTCACCGGCATCGAAATGCGTTGGGATGACCGGCGAGAAGGTGGCGGCCCGGTCGGCAGGGCGATCCGGCGCGGAGAGACGAGCGTCACCAAAATCGGAGAAGCCTCATTTGCGCCGTGGCGCGATCGCGCGCGGCGGTTCGGCATCCGGTGCGTCGTCGCACTGCCGATCATCACAGCGCGCGACGTCAGGTACGCGCTCGCGGTGTTCTCCACAGATGCCCGCCAAGTATGGGGCCACGATCTCACGATCTTAAAGCAACTCGCCGCCGATGTCGCCGTCGCACTTTAGGCCGATTCATGTCGGCGATGCCGAAGGTCCGGTTCGTTCTCGCGCGAACAGCGCAACGCGCGGCCCGTACGTGTGTCGCGAAGAGGAGAACGCGTGGCCAGCAAGGCGCTGACAGTTGGGACTTGCATCGCGGCACCCGGAACGACCACATACGGCACGTTTGAAGGCGTGCCACTTCCGTCCGGGGGCTTTGAACAGCTTCCGGTCGTCATCGTCGGCGGCAAGCGCGACGGCCCCACTTTTTGGCTCACTGCGAACATCCACGGCGACGAGGTGGCGGGCATACCGGTTCTCCACCGCTTGCTGCGAGACGATCTCAGCAAGAAGTTGCGCGGCACGCTCGTGGTCTTGCCGAGCCTCAATCCGGCAGGCCTACGCACTCGAAAGCGCCATCCGTACTACGATGACCGGGATCCGAATCGGACATTCCCGGGTCTGCGCCGCGCCGATGAGACGTCGCGCGAGCTGACCGTATTCGAGCGGCTGACCGCACGACTCTTCGATAGCATGAAGGAGAGCGCCGACTTCTATATCGACCTGCACTGCGCTTCGCTACTCTCTATACCGTTCAGCATTCGCGATCGCGTGCTGTACCGGCTCGAGTCCGACCGGCCGGCCGCTGAGGAACTCTCTCGTAAGCTCGACGAGATGGTGACCGCGTTTGGCTTCGGGGCGGTGGCGGAGTATTCGGCGCCTCAATACATCGGCAAAGAATTGCACCGCTCGACCACCGGCGCTGCGCTGCAAGAACTGCGGGTGCCTTCATTCACAGTGGAGCTCGGCGGCCATACGATCGCCATGGAAGCGAACGTTTCGGCAGCGGTGATCGGCCTTCGCAACGTCATTCGGTGGGCCGGCATGCTCGACGATCCGATTGAAGCCATGCCGGACTTGCCGATGCCGCCGGATAACCGCGTCCGACGGCGCGACGACGGACCGTATCCTTCGCACGCCGGCATCCTCGATTACACGGTCGCTGCAGGCGACCATGTGCTCGCGGGCGGCGTCGTCGCCGAGCTCCGCGACCTATGGGGACGGCCGGTCGGCGACGGAACGGTCGTCGCCGCGGCGGATTCTTGGATCATCGGCCTCGAGGACGGTATTTTGGCCTATCCCGGTGCCGCGATCGCTCATATCGGCCTCGTCGACGAAGGTTCCCTCGTCGAAGCGTGGCCAGCGTAACAGTTGATGGCACAGCGCAGTCTAACGTCCGAGACCTATCATAGGTATGCCGGTGCCAATATCCGGCGCCACGGAGCAGTCGGGGTCTGAATGCGCAAACTGATCATAGCGATAGCGGGGACATTCGCCCTCACCGTTGTCGCGGCCCATTCCTCGACCATCGCCGATCGTTATCATCGCGCGGGCGCGGTCAACAAGGCGTGTTTCTTCCGGGCTCCCGACCACACGACGTACGTCAGCACCGGCGACATCGACGCGATGTGGCTGCGCGATTCGAGCGTACAGGCGATGTCGCTCGTGAGCGACCGCGACTTGGTGCGCGGCGTGATCTTGCGGCAGGAACGCATGATCCGCTCGGATCCGTACGCCAATGCATTTCGCGAAGACTACATGGTGGCCGAGCGGAAGTTCGAGATCGACTCGCTTTGCTATCCGGTGAAGCTCGTGGAACGTTACGTCGCGCAGACCAACGACACCAGCATTTACGATGAATCGTATCACGCGACGCTGGTCCGCATCCTCAACACGCTGAACACCGAACAGCGCCACGCCGATAAGTCGCACTATCATCGCAACGAACAGCCGTCGGCTAACGGCACCGGCCTCATCTGGAGCGCCTACCGGCCGAGCGATGACGCCGTCAAATACAACTTCAACGTGCCGGAGAACGCGTTTGCCGCCGTCACCTTGCGTGACATGGCGCAGACGTTCACAACGGCTTACCACGACTCGGCGAACGCCAATCGGGCGCTGCTCATGGCGCAACGCGTTGAATCCGCCATCACCCGCCTCGCTGTGCTGCCGACCAGTCACGGTCGCATGTACGCCTACGAGATTGACGGCTTAGGCCACGCGAACTTCATGGACGACGCGAACATGCCGAGCCTGCTATCCATGCCTCTGACCGGCTTTGTCTACGACGACGCGGCGTACAAGAACACGCGCGCGTTCGTGCTCAGTCCGGCCAATCCGTATTACTATCATGGGCGCTACGCCGAAGGCGTCGGCAGTCCGCATACGCCGGCTAACTTTGTCTGGCCGATGAGTCTGGTCGTGCAATACCGCACGGCGGCGAACGAACCGGAGCGCGGCAGAGTCATCCGCGAGCTAGTGGACTCCGAATCTGGGGATGGGGTCCTGCACGAATCGTTCGACGTCAACGATCCCAAGCGCTACACGCGCGAACGGTTCGGCTGGGTCAACGCTCTCTTCGAACAAACCTTCGCCGACCGCTAAAATGTATCAGGGCAAGCATCGCTTGCCCTCCTACATATATTGAATTATTTACATATTAGTGTAGACCGGGCCGCCGCCGCCTTCGGGCGGAACCCAGTCGATGATCTGATATGGATCCATGATATCGCACGTCTTGCAGTGCACGCAATTCGCGAAGTTGATCTGCAGGCGCAGGCCCGAGTCCGCGAAGCCGTCTTTTTCTATCTTCGCTGCCCCGACGGCGGCCGGAATCATTTCGTAGACCGACGCAGGACAGAAGAACTGACAAGGATTTCCGAATTCTTGCGCGCAGCGGCTCGCGCAGACGTCGGTGTTCGAGACATGCAAGTGGCACGGCGCATTCTCTTCGTGGGTGGTGCCGCTCCGGTAGACGTCATCGAGTTTGCTAAAGGTGAGTTTCCCGTCGTACTTCGGACGCTCGAGACCGGGCACGTTGCGCCCGAAATAATCCGCGATCTTTTCCATTCGCTCGAACCCGGCTTCGTCAGGAAGCCGGTCCGCGACGCCGAACGCGCGCCCGCCTGTGATGGTGCCGAGCCCGACGTTGAGCATGCCGGCGATGAGCCCGCCCTTAAAGCCCTGGTGGAAATTGCGCGCCGCGAATAGCTCTTGTTTGAGCCAAGAGCCCTCGATGCGCGACTGAAAGCCGGCTAGCGACGTGGCCGAGTAGTCGCCTGCACACAACGCGTCGTAAATGGTCTCCGCGGCGAGCATGCCCGATTTGACTCCGGTATGAATCCCCTTGAGGCGCATCGGATTGAGCATACCTGCAGAATCGCCGACTATGAGTGCGCCGTCGACGAACGGCCGGGGCATCGCCCACCAGCCGCCTTCGGGAATAGCCTTGGCGCCATAGCGGATCATCGTGCCGCCCGAGAGCAGTTTCGCGACGCTTGGATGCGTTTTGAATTCTTGGAACTTGGCGTGCGGCTCAAGCCGCGGATTTCGATAGTCGAGCCCGACCACAAGACCGATATCCCAAATATCGCCGGCCATCGAATAGATGAAGCCGCCGCCGAACGTGCCGTTGTCGAGCGGAAAACCGGCGGTGTGAATCACCTGGCCCGGCGGCGTCGAACCGGCCGGCATCTGCCAAAGCTCCTTGATGCCGATCGAATACGTCTGCGGATTCTTGCCGGCAGTGAGGTCGAGTTTGCGATGGAGCTGCTTTGCAAGTGTGCCGCGCGGGCCTTCGCCGAGAACCGTCACTTTCGCAAGCAAATCGGCTCCGGGCTCGTAGTTCGGTTTCGGCTGACCATTCTTGTCCAAACCTTTGTCGCCGATTCGGACGCCCACGACCTTGTCGCCGTCGAACAGCAATTCTTGCCCGGGAAATTCTGCGAAGACTTGGACGCCGAGCGCTTCCGCTTTTTCGGCCATCCACTTCACGAGCTTGTTCAGACTGGCCACGTAGTTGCCGTGGTTGTTCATCATTGGCGGCGTGATGGGCGCTTTGAGATGCCCCGAACCGGTGAGCAGCCAAAACGCGTCGCTCGTGACCGGCCCCTCCACCGGACATCCCGCCGCAAGAAAGTCGCCGAACAGCTCTTTCATGCTGCGCGGATCCAGGACCGCGCCAGAGATGCCATGATCGCCGATAGCGCCGGCCTTGTCGATCACCACGATATTTTCCGTCGAAAGCTCGGGCCCAGGGCGCGTGCCCGCCTTTACGTCCGCGTTATGCTTGTTATAGAGCTCAGCCAGACGGATAGCGCCGCCCAGACTTGCCGGGCCGGCGCCGACGAACAATACATCGAGTTCAAGCGTGTCTCGTTCGCGCGGCATCGTCGTCGGTAACTCCTGAGACTAGAGCAGACCGGTCGTGGCCTGTGCGAGCGCGTTGTTGGCGGCGTTCACGGTGATCGTGTAGTTACCGCCGGGCAGCGACTTACCAGAGTACGGGATGATGAACGTGATCAACGACGCTGACGTCCGCGACGGAACCGAAACCGGTACAGCGATCGTGACCGGAGAACCTTTGGGCGGCGTCACGGTGAAGCTGTCGATCCCGACCTTGGTGCCGCTCGCGTTCACCAATCCGATCGTGCACTCGTAGTGCAGTCCCGAA
>DATCBN010000087.1 GCA_036511855.1 Candidatus Eremiobacteraceae bacterium
CCTACGGCCGTCGGAGACCCGAACGGGTGGGCGCGAACGTGTCGTCGTGGACGTGCGCGGCTGGACGGACGAACAGGGGGATGCGTTTTCGGATATCGCCCTCACCGTACGCGCAGGCGAGGCCGTCTTCCTCACCGGGCAAGAGGATGGCGGGGGCCGAGAGCTTCTTCGGTCGATAGCGCGGCTACGCATCGCGAAAGGCGATGTCGCCACACTGCCAAGCCTCTCTGGCGGGATGGCTCGGTACGTCCCCGGAAGTCGCGCAAGCAGCATGTTTCCCAATCTGTCTGTGCGGGACAACCTCTGCGTACGGACTGACGCGAGAGTAATCGGCGGACGAGTCGGATTGCTGCGACGCAGCCTCATGACCAAACAGGCAACCGAACTCGTGAAAAGGCTCGCCATTCGCACGCCGAGTCTTGGCGCACCGATCGGGGCGCTCAGCGGCGGTACTCAACAGAAAGTCGCAATTGGGTCGGCGCTCGCAAGCCGGCCAACGCTCCTTATGCTGGAGGACCCAACACGAGGCGTGGATGTCCAGACCCGCCAGGAGTTGATCTCCATCCTACGTTCTTTTCTCAACGACGGCGGAGCAATCTTGGCTTTTTCGCCGGAGCTGCATGAGGTGTTCGAAATGGCCGGTTCGGTCCGCGTAGTCGTGAAGGGAAAACTATCCGCACCGCTGCACCTCACGAGCGATACCACGCTGGAGGGCCTGGCGCGATGGGTGGACCTGATGAACCAGGGCCTGCCTGAAGTCGGCGATGCCGAGAGCAACCGAGGGGATGCAATCGGACAAAGATGATCGAGTCGGCGCCCGCGCCGCTCCGAGATTGTTGGCGGATCACCAAGACGGGAAAAAATGAGCGCAGTAGAGGATCCCAGCGATATCGCCACGCACCGGGGGCGAGTAGACGACATCGTCCGAACCGCCCGGGAGCTGCTTGCGCGAGTCGGTGTATTACTCGCGGCAAGCCTGGTCGCCGGTATCATCTTTCAGGCAACGACTGGGGTCTTCTTCAGCACGGGCAACTTCCTCTCGATCTTCCTGTTCATGACCTCGGTGGCGATCGTTGGTTTCGGCGAGACGCTCGTCATAGTGAGCGGAGAGTTCGACCTGTCGGTCGGCTCGATTTACGGTCTGTGCTCAATGTCAGTCGCACTGCTGTGGGCCCAAGGCTGGCCGATCGCTGCAGCCATCGCTGCCGGCATCGTCATTGGCGGTCTGGCGGGTGCTTTCAATGCGTTATTTCTCACACGGCTACGTGTGAACTCGTTCATTACTACGCTTGGAACGCTCAACCTCTACCAGGGTCTGACGCTCCTGATCAGCCACGATGTGGCCTTCACCCCCAGTACGAGCCAACCGGGGTACGACGTCTATGAATTCATCGGAACGAGTAGCCCGTTCGGAATACCGATTCAGATTTTCTGGCTCTGTGGCGTGTTCATCCTGATGTGGCTGCTGCTTCATCGATCAGTCTTTGGCTTTTGGCTCGCAGCGATCGGCGGGAACCCGCGGGCTGCCCGAGCTGCGCACCTTCCAATCGAACGATCCAAGCTTTATGCGTTCGTGATTTCAGGTGTCCTGGCCGCTGTGGCCGGCATCATCGACTTCTCGTTGGTGAGTTCCGTAAGCCCGACCGCGGGATCCACTCTCCTGTTCCCGGTACTGGCGGCCGTGATTATCGGCGGAGCGAGTCTCTCTGGAGGGCGTGGCACCATCTTTGGAACACTGGTTGGAGCTTTTCTGCTTGAGGTTCTGACTAATGGTCTGGGCCTGCTTGGGGCGGGTGCTTATGCGCAACTGCTCTTTTCGGGCGGGGTAATCCTCGTCGCAGTGGCAGTCGATCGGTGGACGAACCGCATGCGTCCTGGGGTGGAACTCTAGCTAGTGCGGAGGGCGTGGGCAGGGCAGGGCAAGCCGCGCCGGCGCCCCGCGCGGTCTGCAATTGCCCCCTCGGTTGCGAGACGCTCGGCGCGTTTACGCCCGATCATGCCGGCTGCGCTCGTGAGTGGAACCTTCATGAGGTGCTCTCCGTGATCGCCCCGGAGGCGATGGTCCATACGCCCCCCAAAGGGTGGCGATCGTGGTCCGATTGCGGCGCGTTTCGCTGCGCCACCGCAGCTCCGTAGCGCGCGATGAAGATCGTGCGACCGAAGGTCAATCCTCACGCCAAATCCGCTCAAATCGTGGTGCCAGGCGCGATCCGTGCCACGGCACAGGGATTATGCAAACGAGGATAACCGCAATACTTGCTCAGCGCGCCGCAATCGCACCACGGAACATCGGCATTCCGGCGACGGGCATGTCGAGCTGCCAGAGCTTGCCAATGGCGACCGCGTGCGCGGTCACGCCCGCCGGTCCGCCCATGTCCGTGACGAACATCGTGCTTCCCTCGAAGACGCAATTCGACAACACGGTGCCGTCGAGATCGAGGTACTGAATCGCCGAACCGTCCGGCTTCACGATGTGCATGCCGCCCGACGACAAGGTCGTGATGTACAGGTCGCCGTTTTCAGCGACCGCCAATCCGTCCGGATAGGCATTCGAAGGGAGCTGGCAGACGTCCGACACCGTGCCGTCCGGTGCCTTTCTGCGAACCTTCTGCGTGTAGGTCTCAACCCAGACGATGCTCCCGTCGGCTTCGGCGACGATTCCGTTTGGATAGGTGTTGCCGACATTCGCGAACAGTTCGCCTGAACCATCGGGGTTGAGCACAAAGAGACGGCCGGGATCGGGGCGGTTGGCGGCGTCCCAACGGCCGGGATCAGTGAAATACAGGCGCTTATCCCGCCCGAACACCAAGTCGTTCGGCATGTTAAGCTGGATGCTGGCGACCTCGCGCGCGACGGTTTTCACCGTGCCGTCAAACGCCGCCTTCTGAATTGAACCTGGACCGAAATCCGCGGAACGAAACGGACCGACGGCCCCGCCGTTGTTGGCGACGTAGACGTGCTTGTCGCCGCCGAGGACAGAGCCGTTCGGGCCACCACCGACTTTTGCGAATTCGGCGATGCCCTTCACGCCCGGTTTCCACACGCCGAGGCTGCCGTAGTAGCAATGGCAGAACACGACATTTCCGTTGGGCAGTACCGTCGGTCCTTCCGCGTGAGCAAGTCCGGTCGCGCAAAGCGTCTTTTTCATCTTTTGCTCCTCCCCAAGCGATTGGCAGTCGATTTCAGGACGGCTGCTCAAGGCGCGTTCAAGAAGAACCGCGGCGACGATGATCCTGCCGATGACGGTGCAATGCCAGTAGGGATCGATGCCGAGAAGGTTCAGGCCATTGCGGATGCATACCGGACATCGTGCCGACCATCGATCCGCGTTGGATGTGCCCCGAGAGTACACGGGGAAATGCACTCTTGGCCACGCCATTGGCTTCGACGAACGCGTGAATCTCGCGGTCCGCGAGTTCAAAATCGATGTCGATGAGCGCTTTCGTGGCTTGGAAGCGCCTCGAAACGCCGGTTGCCCGCGTCAACGGCGCGCACTGAGCTTCTTGCGGTTGCATTTCTGGCACCCGGCAGTCCTCTCACGTTGCACAAGCGCACCTTATTTTTAATGATAGCGCTAACGTCACGGGGAGGCAAGCACCTCATGTACGCCGCAAGCGTCGTTGTACCTCCGCCGCAAGATGCATGAGAAACGACGCTGGGACGCCTTGCGAGGATGTTTCGGAGGAGATCGCGCATCCGCCTGGCCGAACCGTCACAGAGGCAGATATCGGGGCCTTTGCCGGGCTATCTGGAGATTACAATCCTGCGCGCACCTATCGCGCATGGAGACTTCTCGGTCTGGCGGTGTCGGCGGGACTTGCCGAACGCGACGGGGGTTGGACGGCACCGCGATCGCAATCCCAATCCTGCGAGTCGAGCGGCGATTCAAGAAGCCCGTCGCATATCTCGTTTTTCAGGGACTGTTAGAGGCTGGCACTATGCGCACCGCGGCCGGTATTCGCGGCTGCCGTTCGAACGGATTTCCGTGGCGGTGTCGGCCTAACCGTGTATTAGCTTTTGAAGAACAATGAACGTCTGCAATCGATTCAAGAATCAATTGAGTCAGGAAGTTTAAACTGACGCACTACCGGGTCCG